>NZ_JASCPT010000001.1:0-199703 GCF_029959775.1 Pseudomonas sp. PS01270
TACGAAGTTGCATGGTGGATGCCTCTTGCCAGGACACAGGTCATTTCCTTGATGATGAGCAATGTGCCTATTAAAAAGTGTCCACCATGTCTCCGAACACCTGTCCACCATGTGTCCGGTACATACACTCCCAGAGGGAGAGGGGACTGATTGGGGGACGCTTGGGAGCTACGCCGACCTGAATGTATGGTTTTGAATCCATAATCGACACCACACTTTCAGGTCGGTGTTTGACCCCAGACAACTCGGTAAGTCCCCTCTCCCTCTGGGAGAGGGTTAGGGTGAGGGGCTTTTGATCTTCGGGTAATAAAAAGCCCCGCACTTCTCACGAAGGCGGGGCCTTTTTGCGGCATCAGGATCAGAACAAATCGATCGGCGCCTGTTCATCCGCCGGCAGCGGGCTGCCAGGCACAACGCCGTTGCCCAGTTCGTTCACCGATGGCGGTGTGTCTTCGGCCTTGAACAGTTCAAAGTATGCCCCCGGTGTGCTCGGCGTTGCTGCACGGCCGCTGACCGGGTCCACCCGCAGGCTGAGCAGGCCTTCTGGCTCAGGCTGCACATGCGGCGGCTTGTCTTTCAGCGCGGCCGACATGTAATTCATCCAGATCGGCAGCGCCACGGTGCCACCGAACTCACGGCGACCGAGGCTTTCCGGCTGGTCGAAACCGGTCCACACCGTGGTTACGTAATCAGCGTTGTAGCCGGAGAACCAGGCATCTTTCGATTCGTTGGTGGTACCGGTCTTGCCGGCGATGTCGCTGCGGCCCATGGCCAGTGCGCGCCGGCCGGTGCCGAGTTTGATTACGTCCTGCAGCATGCTGTTGAGGATGTAGGTGGTACGTCCATCGACAATCCGCTCAGCGACGGCCGGCGCTTGCGGCACTGCCGGATTGCCCGACGCTTCACCGGCAACCGGAGCGGCATTGACCGTGAACGACTCGGTAGCCGGCGCAGCGATACCGTCGGTCGCCGCACCACCCTGTGGCACGGTCGGCGGGTTGGCGACGAACAGCGTGTCGCCGTTACGGCTTTCGATCTTGTCGATGATATACGGGGTGATCTTGTAGCCGCCGTTGGCAAAGGTGCTCCAGCCAGTGGCGATTTCCATCGGCGTCAGCGTTGCGGTGCCGAGTGCCAGCGACAGGTTCGGCGGCAGGTCCTGCTTGTTGAAGCCGAAGCGAGTGATGTAATCGATGGTCTTGCCCACGCCCATGGCCTGCAACAGGCGGATCGACACCAGGTTGCGCGACTTGTACAGCGCTTCACGCAGGCGGATCGGGCCGAGGAAGGTGTTGGTGTCGTTCTTCGGCCGCCAGACCTTGTCCAGGTACTCGTCGACGAACACGATCGGCGCATCGTTGACCAGGCTGGCAGCGGTGTAGCCGTTATCCAGCGCGGCGCTGTAAACGAATGGCTTGAAGCTCGAACCCGGCTGACGCTTGGCCTGCATGGCGCGGTTGTAGTTGCTCTGCTCGAAAGCGAAGCCACCTACCAGCGAACGGATCGCACCGTTTTGCGGATCCAGCGACACCAGCGCGCCCTGAGCCTGCGGAATCTGACTGAATTTCAGCGAATTGTCGGTCTGGCGCTGCACGCGGATCAGATCGCCGACCTGCGCGACATCCGACGGCTGGCGCGGGTTGGCGCCCATGCTGTTGGTATTGAGGAACGGTCGCGCCCATTTCATCGTGTCCCAGGCAACGTGCTCTTCACCGGTGCGGGTCAACACTTGCAGGCCGGTTTTATCGACTTGGGTAACGATCGCAGGTTCGAGGCTGCTGATGGTGCGCTGCTTGGTCAGTTCGCTGGCCCAGGCTTCGCGGGTCTTGCCTGGCAGGCGCGACTCGGGGCCACGGTAGCCGTGGCGCTGGTCGTAAGTCATCAAGCCTTCGTGCAGTGCGGTGTTGGCCATTTCCTGCAGATTGCTCGGCACTGTGGTGGTGACGCGGAAGCCTTCGGTGTAGGCCTCGCTGCCATAACGACCGACCATTTCGGCACGGGCCATTTCGGCGATGTACGGTGCGTTCACTTCCGGGGTCGGCACGTGGTAGCTGGCGTTCAGCGGCTCGTTGATCGCGGCGGTGTAGTCGGCTTCGCTGATCTTGCCCAGCTTGTACATGCGCCCGAGGATCCAGTCGCGGCGTTCTTTGCTGCGTGCCGGGTTGGCCAGCGGGTTGAAGCGCGACGGAGCTTTTGGCAGACCGGCAATCATCGCCATCTGCGCGAGGCTGATGTCACGGATCGATTTACCGTAATACACCTGCGCCGCCGCCTCGATGCCGTAGGCGCGGTTACCCAGGTAGATTTTGTTGACGTACAGCTCAAGGATCTCGTCCTTGGTCAGCTGCCGTTCGATCTGCAAGGCGAGGAGAATTTCTGTGGTTTTACGCGAGAAGCTGCGCTCGCTGGTGAGGAAGAAGTTCTTCGCCACCTGCATGGTGATGGTGCTGCCGCCGGACTGAATGTGCCCACTCTTGACCAATTGCGTTGCCGCGCGCATCAGGCTGCTCGGATCGACGCCATAGTGATTGGCGAAATTGTCGTCTTCAGCACTTAGTAACGCATTGATGAAATTGGGTGGAATGTCGGCGAAACGGATCGGTGTACGGCGCATTTCGCCAAATTCTGCGATCAACTTGTTGTCGCTGCTGTAGACGCGCAGAGGAATCTGCAACTGAATGCTTCTCAGCGCCTCCACAGACGGCAAACCCGGACTAAGGTAAAGAAAGGCGCCGCTGAGACCTAAGAGCAGTCCGCAGAAAACGGCGACGATGGACCAACCGAAAAATTTCAGCAGACGAATCAAGGCTTTTGGACATCCAGGGCAAAGAATGAATTTGGCACGGGGCTACGGTTACACACAGAGCCATCCGCGCTGGCAGTAAAAAGCGGAAAAAATCGCTGGGCATTATAAGCACTTTTCCGTCGGAGGCGTCATTGGCGCTTCTGTCAAGACGGGGGTGAAGGAACGCAATGCGTATTACAGAGTCCGTAACTCACGGAAAGTCATAGGGAATTGGTAGTGCTGGGACTCTTCAATAAAAAGACCAATGCGTTACTGGGGATCGACATCAGCTCCACGTCGGTGAAGCTGCTGGAACTGAGCCGTCAGGGCGAGCGCTACCGGGTCGAGGCCTACGCGGTGGAGCCGTTGCCGGCGAACGCTGTGGTCGAAAAGAACATCGCCGAACTCGAGGGCGTTGGCCAGGCACTGAGCCGCCTGCTGGTCAAGGCGCGTACCGGGGTCAAGAGCGTGGCAGTGGCGGTGGCCGGTTCGGCGGTGATCACCAAGGTCATCGAGATGGACGCCGGGCTGTCCGACGACGAACTGGAAAACCAGCTCAAGATCGAGGCCGACCAATACATTCCCTATCCGCTGGACGAAGTCGCCATCGACTTTGAAGTCCAGGGCGTCTCGCCGCGCAACCCGGAACGGGTCAACGTGCTGCTCGCCGCCTGTCGCAAGGAAAACGTCGAGGTGCGTGAAGCGGCGCTGGCGCTCGCCGGCCTGACCGCGCGGGTGGTGGATGTCGAGGCCTACGCGCTGGAGCGCTCGTTCGGCCTGCTGGCGACGCATCTGGCGGCCTCCCAGGAGCGCCTGACCGTGGCAGTGGTCGACATCGGTGCGACCATGACCACCCTCAGCGTCCTGCACAACGGCAAGATCATCTACACCCGCGAGCAATTGTTCGGCGGACGCCAGCTCACCGAAGAGATCCAGCGCCGCTACGGCCTCACGGTCGAACAGGCGGGCCTGGCGAAAAAACAGGGCGGGCTGCCTGACGATTACGTCAGCGAGGTCCTGCAGCCATTTCGCGAGGCGCTGGTGCAGCAGGTCTCGCGCTCGCTGCAGTTCTTCTTCGCCTCCGGCCAGTACAACGCGGTCGACCATATCCTGCTGGCCGGCGGCACCGCCTCGGTGCCCGGCCTGGACCGTCTGATCGAACAGCGGCTGGACACGCCGACGCAGGTCGCCAACCCGTTCGCCGACATGGCCTTGGGCAGCAAGGTCAATGCTGGGGCGCTGGCCAGTGATGCGCCAGCCTTGATGATTGCCTGCGGGCTCGCGCTCAGGAGTTTCGACTGATGGCGCGGATCAACCTTCTCCCCTGGCGCGAGGAGCGCCGCGAAGAACGGCGCAAACGCTTTCTGCTGGTCCTGATCGGCGTGCTGGCCGGCTCGATCGGCGCGGTGCTGATTGCTGACCAGATCATCACCGCAGCCATCGAGCGACAAATGGCGCGCAACGATTACATCGGCAAACAGATTGCCGTGGTCGACGAACGCATCAAACAGATCAGCGAGCTCAAGGCGCGCCGCCAGCAATTGGTCGAGCGCATGCGCATCATCCAGGACCTGCAGGGCAACCGGCAGATCAGCGGACGGGTCTTCGACCAACTGGCGCGTACCCTGCCGGACGGCGTGTATTTCACCGATGTGAAAATGGCCGGCAAGACCCTGTCCATCAGTGGCGCGGCGGAGTCGAACAACCGGGTCTCCGAGCTGATGCGCAATCTCGACGCGTCCGACTGGTTCGACGCGCCGAGCCTGAATGAGGTCAAGGCCACCAGCGCCGATCAAGTCGAACAGGCCAACGTCTTCCAGCTGACCGTTCGTCAGACCCAGCCCAAGGTTGTGGAGGACGAGCAATGAACGCCTCCGAGTGGCTGCAAAGCCTGCGCAACATCGATTTCAACGACCTCGACACCAGTAACATCGGTTCCTGGCCGCCTGCCGTGAAAACCCTGTGCGGTGCGCTGGTGATGGTGTTGATCCTCGCGCTTGGCTATTACTTCTTCATCAGCGACATGGAAAATCAGCTCGACCTCAAGCGCGAAGAAGAAATCACCCTCAAGGAACAATTCGCCAGCAAGGCGCGGCTGTCGGCGAACCTTGAGCTCTATACCCAGCAAATGAAGGAAATGGAAAACACCTTCGGCGTGCTGCTGCGGCAATTGCCCAGCGACACCGAAGTGCCGGGCCTGCTTGAAGACATCACCCGCACCGGTCTGGGCAGCGGCCTGGAATTCGAGGAAATCAAGCTGCTGCCGGAAGTGACCCAGCCGTTCTACATCGAGCTGCCGATCCAGATCACCGTAACCGGTGCCTATCACGACCTCGCCACCTTCGTCAGCGGCGTCGCCGGCCTGCCACGAATTGTCACTCTGCACGATTTCGAACTGGCGCCGGCCAATCCCGAGGGCGGGACGAAGCTGCGCATGAGTATTCTTGCCAAGACGTACCGCTATAACGACAAGGGGCTGGAGAAATGACCCCGATCCGTTATCTCGTCCTGCCCATGCTGCTGGCGTTGAGCGGCTGCGGTGGCGGCGATGACTTCAGCGACCTCGACGCGTACCTCAACGAAGTGCGCCTGCGCCCGGCGGGCAAGATTGAACCAACGCCGACATTCCGGTCTTACCCCACATTCACTTACAGCGCCGCCAACCTGCGCAGCCCGTTTTCGCGGCAGGCGCGGGTCGATCTGGCCGGGCAGAAACACGGTTCGCGCAACGTCAAACCCGACCCCAATCGGGTCAAGCAATACCTTGAAGGGTTCAATATCGAGCAGTTCGAAATGGTCGGCACGATTGCCAATGCCTCGGGCTCGTTCGCGCTGTTGCGCGGCGCAGGCGGGGTGCATCGCCTGAAGGTCGGCGACTACCTGGGCCGCAACGACGGCCGCATCGTCGCCATCAGCCCTACCCAGGTCGATGTCGTGGAGATCGTGCCCGACGGCGCCGGCGCCTGGCTGGAGCGGCCGCGCACCATTCCTTTGAAAGAGCACTCATAGTGGAAGTCGAATAATGAACAGGATTTTCTCCACCCTCGGTTTTTCGCTATGGATAGCGCTGGTGTCACCGATGGTAATGGCGGCCAGTCTGAAAGCGCTGGATGTTGCCGCGCTGCCGGGTGACCGCGTCGAACTGAAGCTGTCTTTCGACGGCCCGCCACCACAGCCCAAGGGCTACACAACCGAGTCGCCTGCGCGCATTGCACTGGATCTGCCGGGCGTGACCAGCCAGTTGTCCAGCAGGAATCTTGATCTGGGCAGCGGCAACGCGCGCACGGCCACGGTGGCCGAAGCCAAGGATCGCACGCGGCTGATTGTCAGCCTGACGCAATTGGCGCCGTACAGCACGCGGGTCGAGGGCAATAATCTGTTTGTGGTGGTCGGTCAGGGCGCCTCCACGACTGCGCCGCGCCCGGCTGCCGTTGCACCGCGTGCCGCCACGGCCGCTGAGGCACCTGCCAGACCAGCCGCGCAACGAAGCAGGGCGATTCGCGGCGTCGATTTCCAGCGCGGCACCGAGGGCGAGGGCAACGTGGTCATTGATCTCTCTGATCCGACCATCGCCCCGGATATCCAGGAGCACGACGGCAAGATCATCCTCAGCTTCGCCCGTACGCAATTGCCGGAAAAGCTGCGCGTGCGCCTCGACGTCAAGGACTTCGCCACGCCGGTGCAGTTCGTCAACGCAGCGCTCACCGGCGATCGCACCGTGATCAGCGTCGAGCCCAGCGGCACCTTCGACTACTCCACGTTTCAGACCGACAACAAGCTCACCGTCAGCGTGCGGCCGATGAGCATCGACGACCTGCAAAAGCGCAACGCCGACCGTCAGGCCTATGTCGGCGACAAGCTCTCGCTGAATTTTCAGGACATCGACGTGCGTTCGGTACTGCAACTGATCGCGGACTTCACCAACCTCAACCTCGTAGCAAGCGATACGGTGCAGGGCGGTATCACCTTGCGCCTGCAGAACGTGCCGTGGGATCAGGCGCTGGATCTGGTGTTGAAAACCAAGGGCCTGGACAAGCGCAAGATCGGCAATGTGCTGCTGGTCGCGCCGGCCGATGAAATTGCCGCTCGCGAGCGCCAGGAACTGGAATCGCAGAAGCAGATCGCCGAGCTGGCGCCCCTGCGTCGCGAGTTGCTGCAAGTCAATTACGCCAAGGCAGCGGACATCGCCAAGCTGTTCCAGTCGGTGACCAGTGCCGAGGCCAAGGTCGACGAGCGCGGTTCGATTACCGTCGATGAGCGAACCAACAACATCATTGCCTACCAGACCCAGGATCGCCTCGACGAACTCCGGCGGATCGTCGCGCAGCTGGATATTCCGGTACGCCAGGTGATGATCGAGGCGCGCATCGTTGAGGCCAACGTCGATTACGACAAGAGCCTGGGCGTGCGCTGGGGCGGTTCAGTGCAGAACAAGGGCAACTGGAACGCCTCCGGGGTCAACGGTTCATCGAGCACCATCGGTACGCCGGGCAGCACGAGTACCAACTCGCCGTTCGTCGACATGGGCACGGTCAACAATACCTCGGGGATCGGCATTGCTTTCATCACCGACAACGTGTTGCTGGATCTCGAACTGACGGCGATGGAAAAGACCGGCAACGGCGAAATCGTCTCGCAGCCGAAAGTGGTTACCTCGGACAAGGAAACCGCGAAGATCCTCAAAGGCACCGAGATTCCCTATCAGGAGGCCAGCTCCAGTGGCGCGACCTCGGTGTCGTTCAAGGAGGCCTCGCTGTCGCTGGAAGTCACTCCGCAGATCACTCCGGACAACCGCATCATCATGGAGGTCAAGGTCACCAAGGATGAGCCGGACTACCTGAACAAAGTGCAGGATGTGCCGCCGATCAAGAAAAACGAGGTCAACGCCAAAGTGCTGGTGAATGACGGCGAGACCATCGTAATTGGCGGTGTTTTTTCAAATACTCAAAGCAAGGTCGTAGATAAGGTGCCATTTCTTGGCGATGTGCCGTATCTTGGCCGCCTTTTCCGGCGTGATGTGGTTTCGGAGAAAAAATCCGAGCTGCTGGTATTTCTCACTCCGCGTATCATGAATAACCAGGCGATTGCTGTGAGTCGTTGATTCTGTGCGAAATTTGATACTTGTAGGACCGATGGGTGCTGGCAAAAGCACCATCGGCCGATTGCTGGCCAAAGAGCTGCGCCTGCCGTTCAAGGATTCCGACAAGGAAATTGAGCTGCGCACGGGTGCCAATATCCCATGGATCTTCGACAAGGAAGGCGAGCCCGGCTTTCGTGACCGTGAGCAGGCGATGATTGCCGAGCTGTGCGCGTTCGATGGCGTGGTGCTGGCGACCGGCGGCGGCGCAGTGATGCGTGATGCCAATCGCAAGGCCCTGCATGAAGGCGGGCGCGTGGTGTATCTGCACGCCTCCGTCGAGCAGCAGGTCGGCCGCACCTCCCGTGATCGCAATCGGCCGCTGCTGCGTACCGCCGATCCGGCGAAAACCCTGCGCGACCTGCTCGAGATCCGTGATCCGCTTTATCGGGAAATTGCCGATCTGGTGGTGGAAACCGACGAGCGGCCGCCACGCATGGTGGTGCTCGACATTCTCGACCGCCTCGCGCAGTTGCCGCCCCGTTAAAGCATCGTCCGAAATGCGCTATCCTCGGCGTCCTGTCAGCGTCCGCCGAGGGTGTGGCGGATGCCGGGCGAGCGGCGTCATACCGCTACAGGCCGCAGAACACCAATAATTTCAGGGCAGGACGCCTGCTTCCATCTTCACTGTGGGGACACATGCAGACACTCAAGGTCGATCTAGGCGAGCGCAGCTACCCGATTCATATTGGCGAAGGTCTGTTGGATCAGCCGGAACTGCTGGCGCCGCACATCCACGGGCGGCAGGTGGCAATCATCTCCAACGAAACCGTCGCGCCGCTCTATCTCGAACGTCTGACCCGCAGCCTTGCGCAGTTCTCGATGATCTCGGTGGTGTTGCCTGATGGCGAAGCCTTCAAGAACTGGGAAACCCTGCAACTGATTTTCGACGGTCTGCTGACCGCCCGTCATGACCGCCGCACCACCGTGATCGCCTTGGGCGGCGGGGTGATCGGCGACATGGCCGGTTTCGCTGCCGCCTGTTATCAGCGCGGTGTCGATTTCATCCAGATTCCTACCACGCTGTTGTCGCAGGTCGATTCCTCGGTCGGCGGCAAGACCGGCATCAACCATCCGCTGGGCAAGAACATGGTCGGCGCGTTCTATCAGCCGAACGTGGTGCTGATCGATACCGCATCGCTGAAAACCCTGCCGGAGCGCGAGTTGTCGGCGGGCCTGGCGGAAGTCATCAAGTACGGTCTGATCTGCGACGAACCGTTCCTGACCTGGCTGGAAAAAAACGTCGACGCTCTGCGCGCGCTGGACCAGACCGCGCTGACCTATGCGATCGAGCGTTCCTGCGCGGCCAAGGCTGCGGTGGTCGGTGCCGATGAAAAGGAAACCGGCGTACGCGCCACGCTCAACCTCGGCCACACCTTCGGCCACGCCATCGAAACCCATATGGGCTATGGTGTCTGGCTGCATGGCGAGGCGGTGGCGGCGGGCACGGTGATGGCGCTGGAAATGTCCGCGCGCCTGGGATGGATCAGCGAGCAGGAGCGTGATCGCGGCATTCGTCTGTTCCAGCGTGCCGGTCTGCCTGTCATTCCGCCTGAAGAGATGAGCGAAGCCGATTTTCTCCAACACATGGCAATTGATAAAAAAGTGATCGACGGTCGTCTGCGCCTGGTGCTGCTGCGCCGGATGGGCGAAGCGGTAGTGACCGACGATTATCCGAAAGAGGTTCTACAGGCCACGCTGGGAGCGGATTACCGCGCCCTGGCTCAGCTTAAAGGTTAAAACGATTCCGATGACTAGTTTGCATGCCGACGAGGCGTTTCTCGGCCATTTCCAGTTAAGTCACGACCCGTTCGCGCCACGGGTGCCGGGCTTCAAATTCTTCCCGGCCCAGCGCAAACCGGTGCTGGGTCAACTGCATCACTTGGCGCGTTACAGCCAGTTGCTGCTGGTGGTCACCGGCCCGCAAGGCAGCGGCAAGACCCTGCTGCGGCAGGCGCTCGTTGCCAGTACCAACAAGCAATCGGTGCAGAGCGTGGTGGTTTCCGCCCGTGGCGCCGGTGATGCGGCGGGCGTGCTGCGCCAGGTGGCGCAGGCGCTGGATGTCGCTCAGGCCGAAGTCGGTGCGATTCTCGAGCAGGTGGTGCAACTGGGTCTGACCGGGCAGGAAGTCTATCTGCTGGTGGACGATGCCGAGCAGCTCGACGAGTCCGCGCTGGAAGCGTTGATGGCGCTCGGCGCCGGCACGCCGGAAGGTCGTCCGCATGTGTTCCTGTTCGGCGAGTCGTCGCTGATCGCTCAGCTTGAGGCGTTGCAGCTCGAAGAAGAGCGTTTCCACGTCATCGAATTGCAGCCGTACACCGAAGAAGAGACCCGCGAATATCTCGACCAGCGGCTGGAAGGCGCGGGCCGGGGTGTCGAACTTTTCACCGCAGATCAGATCTCTGATATTCACGAAAGCTCCGAGGGCTGGCCGGGCAACATCAACCAGGTCGCTCGCGATGCACTGATCGAAGTCATGATTGCCAGCCGCTCCGCGGTCAAGCGTCCAAGTATGGGGTTCAACATGCCGAAGAAACACGTATTGGCGATTTCCGCCGTCGTTGTGGTCGCGGTTGCCGCCGCCTGGCTGATGCCGGGTCGCAGCAAGGCACCGACCACCGGTGCTCCGGCCAATGAACAGGCGCAACTGCCACTGGGTCAGGGTGCAGCGAATGGCGCCAACCCGTCCGTCGAATTCGCCGGCAACACCCAGCCGATGCCGCTGCCATTGGTCGGCAACTCGCAGCCGGTCATGCGGGGCCCGCTGGCGGAAGCGGCCGGTGGCATCACCGAAGGCGACGACGGCGTGCCGCTGGAAGGCTCCAGCGATACGCCGCCGACCGTAACCACCTCCGCGCCGCCTGCTGGCGTTCCGGCCGGTCCCGCGCCGACACCGGTTCCGACTCCTGCCGCCAAACCGGCACCAACCCCGGCACCGACGCAGATCGCCACAGCCAAGCCTGCTCCGGCCACCCCGGCGCCAGCTGCGAAACCTGCTCCTGCTCCTGCTCCGGCCAAGCCTGCCGACAAGCCCGTTACCGTGGCCAAGGCTGCCGGTGGCAGCTGGTACGCCGGTCAGCCGACCAGCAATTACGTGGTGCAGATCCTCGGCACCAGCTCGGAAACCGCCGCGCAGAACTTCGTCAAGGAGCAGGGCGGCGAGTACCGTTATTTCAAGAAAGTCCTCAACGGCAAGCCGCTTTACGTGATCACCTACGGCAACTTTGCCAATCGTGATGCGGCCGTTTCTGCCATCAAGGCCTTGCCAGCGAAGGTTCAGGCTGGTAAACCTTGGCCTCGCACTGTCGCCAGCGTCCAACAGGAACTGGCAACAACTCGCTGAAGATTCGGCGGCCTTACCCAGGCCGCCTCTCCCGGCACCTCAAAATCTCCATGAGTGCGCGCCGCCTCCAGGGACGGTTGGCGCTTGCTGACGACCGCGACGCCGCCCCATTTTTTGCTGGGCAAGGCGCGAGGAACGTAGTTTGGTTTTTCCAAATAAGTTCCGAGCAACGCTGCCCAGCGAAAAATGGGGCGCGTCCCTTCGGGTTGCGCCCCAACGTGTGCGAGGCTGCGTTGCGGGATTTGCCAAGGGAACAACCATTGGCAGCATCCCGCGCCTTGCCTCGCACACGTTGGCGTGCAACGCGGTTCGCCAGCAAGCGCCAACCGTCCCTGCGGCCGCGTGCCTTGTGGTGTCTGCGTCACAGTAGTTTTTGAGTCGTTGCGGTCAGAATTTAAAAAAGTTTTGACTAGCACAGCCGATCGCTTTAAACCTTTCACAAATGCGACATGAATTTACGACAGTTCGTCGTCAAATTTGTGAGCCTCTGTGTCGCTGTGTACAATGACCACCCTTTTGCCCCCGCTAAGCCGGCGTACGTTCGGCGCGGAACGCAAGTGGTTGAATTGAAAAGAAATTTGCCTCGAATAGAGGCAGCCTGGTGAGAAAGTGTCTATGAAAGCAGGTCTGTACCAACCAGATGAATTCAAGGATAACTGCGGTTTCGGCCTGATAGCTCATATGCAGGGCGAGCCCAGTCATACCCTTTTGCAAACGGCCATCGAGGCCCTGACCTGCATGACCCACCGCGGTGGGATTAATGCCGACGGCAAGACCGGTGACGGTTGCGGTCTGCTGATTCAAAAACCCGACGCCTTCCTGCGAGCCATTGCCCAGGAAAGCTTCGGCGTCGAAATGCCCAAGCAATATGCCGTGGGCATGGTGTTCTTCAATCAGGATCCGGCCAAGGCCGAAGCCGCTCGCGAGAACATGAACCGCGAGATCCTCGCCGAAGGCCTGCAACTGATCGGCTGGCGCAAAGTGCCGATCGACACCAGCGTCCTCGGCCGCCTCGCCCTTGAACGCCTGCCGCAGATCGAGCAGGTCTACATCGGCGGCGAAGGCCTGAGCGATCAGGACATGGCCGTGAAGCTGTTCAGCGCCCGTCGCCGTTCGTCGGTGGCCAACGCCGCTGACACCGACCACTACATCTGCAGCTTTTCGCACAAGACCATCATCTATAAAGGTCTGATGATGCCGGCCGACCTGGCCGCGTTCTATCCGGACCTGAGTGACGAGCGCCTGCAAACCGCGATCTGCGTGTTCCACCAGCGCTTCTCTACCAACACCCTGCCGAAATGGCCGCTGGCGCAGCCGTTCCGCTTCCTCGCCCACAACGGCGAAATCAACACCATCACCGGTAACCGCAACTGGGCGCAGGCCCGTCGGACCAAGTTCACCAACGATCTGATGGATCTGGAAGAACTCGGCCCGCTGGTCAACCGTGTCGGGTCCGACTCCTCGAGCATGGACAACATGCTCGAACTGATGGTCACCGGTGGCATCGACCTGTTCCGTGGCGTGCGGATGATCATTCCGCCTGCGTGGCAGAACGTCGAAACCATGGATCCGGATCTGCGTGCGTTCTACGAGTACAACTCGATGCACATGGAGCCGTGGGACGGCCCGGCCGGCGTGGTAATGACCGACGGTCGCTACGCGGTGTGCCTGCTCGACCGTAACGGTCTGCGTCCGGCGCGCTGGGTCACCACCAAGAATGGTTTCATCACTCTCGCCTCGGAAATCGGCGTGTGGAACTACCAGCCTGAAGACGTGCTCGCCAAGGGTCGCGTCGGCCCGGGCCAGATCTTCGCCGTGGATACCGAAACCGGGCAGATCCTCGATACCGATGCGATCGACAACCGTCTGAAATCCCGTCATCCGTACAAGCAATGGCTGCGCAAGAACGCCCTGCGCATTCAGGCGACCATGGAAGACAACGACCACGGTTCGGCTTTCTACGACGTCGATCAGCTCAAGCAGTACATGAAGATGTATCAGGTCACGTTCGAAGAGCGTGATCAGGTGCTGCGTCCGCTCGGCGAGCAAGGTTACGAAGCCGTGGGCTCGATGGGCGACGACACGCCGATGGCCGTGCTGTCCCAGCGTGTACGCACGCCGTACGACTATTTCCGCCAGCAGTTCGCGCAGGTCACCAACCCGCCGATCGACCCGCTGCGTGAAGCGATCGTGATGTCGCTGGAAATCTGCCTCGGTGCCGAGCGCAACATTTTCCAGGAGTCGCCGGAACACGCCTCGCGCGTGATCCTCAGCTCGCCAGTGATCTCGCCGGCCAAGTGGCGCTCGCTGATGAACCTCGACCGTCCGGGTTTCGAACGGGCGATCATCGACCTCAACTACGACGAAAGCCTCGGCCTCGAAGCGGCGATCCGCAACGTTGCCGATCAGGCTGAAGAAGCCGTGCGCGCCGGGCGTACCCAGATCGTCCTGAGCGACCGCCATATCGCACCGGGCAAGCTGCCGATCCACGCCTCGCTGGCGACCGGTGCCGTGCACCACCGCCTGACCGAGAAAGGCCTGCGTTGCGATTCCAACATCCTCGTTGAAACCGCGACCGCCCGTGACCCGCATCACTTCGCGGTGCTGATCGGTTTTGGCGCCTCGGCGGTGTATCCGTTCCTGGCCTACGAAGTGCTGGGCGACCTGATCCGTACCGGTGAAGTCCTGGGCGACCTCTACGAGGTGTTCAAGAACTACCGCAAGGGCATCACCAAAGGCCTGCTCAAGATCCTGTCGAAGATGGGTATCTCGACCATCGCTTCGTACCGTGGTGCGCAGCTGTTCGAGGCCATTGGTCTGTCTGAAGAAGTCTGCGAGCTGAGCTTCCGTGGCGTGCCGAGCCGGATCAAGGGCGCGCGTTTCGTCGACATCGAAGCCGAGCAGAAAGCGCTCGCCGTCGAAGCCTGGAGTCCGCGCAAGCCGATCCAGCAGGGCGGTCTGCTGAAGTTCGTCCACGGTGGCGAATATCACGCCTACAACCCGGACGTGGTCAACACCCTGCAAGCCGCTGTGCAGCAGGGCGACTACGCCAAGTTCAAGGAATACACCTCGCTGGTGGACAACCGTCCGGTGTCGATGATTCGCGACCTGTTCAAGGTCAAGACCCTCGACACGCCGCTGGACATCAGTGAAGTCGAGCCGCTGGAGTCGGTGCTCAAGCGCTTCGACTCCGCCGGTATCTCGCTGGGCGCACTGTCGCCGGAAGCTCACGAAGCCCTGGCCGAAGCCATGAACCGCCTCGGCGCGCGTTCCAACTCCGGCGAAGGTGGTGAAGATCCGGCGCGTTACGGCACCATCAAGAGTTCGAAAATCAAGCAGGTTGCCACCGGCCGTTTCGGTGTAACCCCGGAATACCTGGTCAATGCCGAAGTGCTGCAGATCAAGGTCGCCCAAGGCGCCAAGCCGGGCGAGGGCGGGCAACTGCCGGGCGGCAAGGTCAACGGGCTGATCGCCAAGCTGCGTTACGCAGTGCCGGGCGTGACCCTGATTTCGCCACCGCCGCACCACGACATCTATTCGATCGAAGATTTGTCGCAGTTGATCTTTGACTTGAAGCAGGTCAACCCGCAGGCGCTGGTTTCGGTGAAGCTGGTAGCAGAAGCGGGCGTCGGCACCATCGCCGCCGGTGTGGCCAAGGCCTATGCCGACCTGATCACCATTTCCGGCTACGACGGTGGCACCGGTGCTTCGCCGCTGACCTCGATCAAGTACGCCGGCGCACCGTGGGAACTCGGCCTGGCTGAAACCCACCAGACCCTGCGCGGCAACGACCTGCGCGGCAAAGTCCGGGTGCAGACCGACGGTGGCCTGAAAACCGGCCTCGACGTGATCAAAGCCGCGATCCTCGGCGCCGAGAGCTTCGGCTTCGGTACCGCGCCGATGATCGCACTGGGCTGCAAATACCTGCGCATCTGCCATCTGAACAACTGCGCCACTGGCGTCGCGACGCAGAACGAGAAATTGCGCAAGGATCACTACATCGGCACCGTCGACATGGTGGTGAATTTCTTCACCTACGTCGCCGAAGAAACCCGTGAGTGGCTGGCCAAACTGGGTGTGCGCTCCCTCGAAGAGCTGATCGGTCGCACCGATCTGCTGGAAATCCTCGAAGGCCAGACCGCCAAGCAGCATCACCTGGACCTGACGCCATTGTTGGGCAGCGATCACATCCCGGCGGACAAACCGCAGTTCTGCGGCGTTGAGCGCAACCCGCCGTTCGACAAAGGTCTGCTGGCGGAGAAGATGGTCGAGCTGGCCGCGTCGGCGATCAACGACCTCAGCGGTGCTGAGTTTGAGCTGGATATCTGCAACTGCGACCGTTCGATCGGCGCCCGGATCTCCGGCGAAATCGCGCGCAAGCACGGCAACCAGGGCATGGCCAAGGCGCCGATCACCTTCCGTTTCAAAGGCACGGCCGGGCAGAGCTTCGGTGTGTGGAACGCCGGCGGTCTGAACATGTACCTGGAAGGCGACGCCAACGACTACGTCGGCAAAGGCATGACCGGCGGCAAGCTGGTCATCGTGCCGCCGAAGGGCAGCGTCTACAAGACTCAGGAAAGCGCCATCATTGGCAACACCTGCCTGTACGGCGCCACTGGCGGCAAGTTGTTCGCCGCCGGCACCGCAGGCGAGCGTTTCGCCGTGCGTAACTCCGGTGCCCACACGGTTGTGGAAGGCACTGGCGATCACTGCTGCGAGTACATGACCGGTGGTTTCGTCTGCGTGCTGGGCAAGACCGGTTACAACTTCGGCTCTGGCATGACCGGTGGTTTCGCCTACGTGCTCGATCAGGACAACACCTTCGTTGACCGGGTCAATCACGAACTGGTGGAGATCCAGCGGATCAGCGGCGAGGCGATGGAAGCCTATCGCAGCCACCTGCAGAACGTGCTGAACGAGTACGTCGCCGAAACCGACAGCGAGTGGGGTCGTGAGCTCGCTGAGAACCTCGACGATTACTTGCGGCGTTTCTGGTTGGTCAAGCCCAAGGCTGCCAGCTTGAAAACCCTGCTTTCCAGCACTCGTGCCAACCCGCAGTGATATGCGCCTGAAGAGTTTGATGAGGTTTTAACAATGGCTGAACGTCTGAATAACGACTTCCAGTTCATCGATGTCGGGCGCAAGGATCCGAAGAAGAAACTGTTGCGTCAACGCAAGAAAGAGTTCGTTGAAATCTACGAACCGTTCAAACCCCAGCAGTCGGCCGATCAGGCCCACCGCTGCCTGGGTTGCGGCAACCCGTATTGCGAATGGAAGTGCCCGGTGCACAACTTCATTCCCAACTGGCTCAAATTGGTGGCCGAGGGCAACATCCTTCAGGCCGCCGAGCTGTCGCACCAGACCAACACCCTGCCGGAAGTTTGCGGCCGGGTGTGCCCCCAGGATCGCCTGTGCGAGGGTGCCTGCACCCTCAACGACGGCTTCGGCGCGGTGACCATCGGTTCGGTCGAGAAGTACATCACCGACACCGCGTTCGCCATGGGCTGGCGCCCGGACATGTCCAAGGTCAAACCGACCGGCAAACGCGTGGCGATCATTGGCGCAGGCCCGGCGGGTCTGGGTTGTGCCGACGTGCTGGTGCGTGGCGGCGTAACCCCGGTGGTGTTCGACAAGAACCCGGAAATCGGTGGCCTGCTGACCTTCGGCATCCCCGAGTTCAAGCTGGAAAAGACCGTGCTGAGCAATCGTCGCGAAGTCTTCACCGGCATGGGCATCGAGTTCCGTCTCAACACCGAAGTCGGCAAAGACGTGACCATGGAACAACTGCTCGCCGAGTACGATGCGGTGTTCATGGGCATGGGCACCTACACCTACATGAAGGGCGGCTTTGCCGGTGAGGACCTGCCAGGCGTTTATGACGCGCTGGACTTCCTCATCGCCAACGTCAATCGCAACCTGGGCTTTGAAAAGTCGCCGGAAGATTTCGTCGACATGAAAGGCAAGAAGGTTGTGGTGCTCGGCGGCGGCGACACGGCGATGGACTGCAATCGCACCTCGATCCGTCAGGGCGCCAAGTCGGTGACCTGCGCTTATCGTCGTGACGAAGCGAACATGCCCGGCTCGCGCAAAGAGGTGAAGAACGCCAAGGAAGAAGGCGTGAAATTCCTCTACAACCGCCAGCCGATTGCCATCGTCGGTGAAGACAAGGTCGAAGGCGTGAAAGTGGTCGAGACCCGTCTCGGCGAACCGGACGCCCGTGGCCGTCGCAGCCCCGAGCCGATCCCGGGTTCCGAAGAGATCATCCCGGCCGACGCCGTGGTCATCGCCTTCGGCTTCCGTCCGAGCCCGGCACCGTGGTTCGAACAGTTCGAGATCCAGACCGACAGCCAGGGCCGCGTTGTTGCGCCTGAGCAAGGTCAGTACAAGCACCAGACCAGCAACCCGAAAATCTTCGCCGGTGGCGACATGGTGCGCGGTTCCGACCTGGTGGTGACGGCGATCTTTGAAGGGCGCAATGCGGCTGAAGGCATCCTCGATTATCTGGGTGTCTAACCCCGGCGCCTGAGCCAAACGCAATACTCCTGTGGGAGCGAGCCTGCTCGCGAAAGCGGTCTGTCAGCCAACTTCAATGTTGGATGTGCCGGCCTCTTCGCGAGCAGGCTCGCTCCCACAGTTGTTTCTCGGTGTTGCTGATAGCGCATTCCAACGCAATAAATTGACCCGATAGACAAAAGGCTGACCCACATCCGTGCCTTTTGCCTCGCGCTCTGAGAAAATGCCCGCACTTTTTTTCCGGATGCCGACATGACTGCCCTGAAGAACGACCGTTTCCTCCGCGCCCTGCTCAAGCAACCCGTTGACGTCACCCCTGTGTGGATGATGCGCCAGGCCGGTCGCTACCTGCCGGAGTACCGCGCCAGCCGCGCCCATGCCGGCGACTTCATGAGCCTGTGCATGAATCCGGAGTTCGCCTGCGAAGTCACCCTGCAACCGCTCGACCGCTACCCGCAACTGGACGCGGCGATCCTGTTTTCCGACATCCTCACCATTCCCGATGCCATGGGCCAGGGTCTGTACTTCGAGACCGGTGAAGGCCCGCGCTTCAAAAAAGTTGTCAGCACCCTGGCCGACATCGAAGCCCTGCCGATCCCGGATCCGCACAAAGACCTCGGCTACGTGATGGACGCGGTCAGTACCATCCGTCGCGAACTCAACGGCCGTGTGCCGCTGATCGGTTTCTCCGGCAGTCCGTGGACCCTGGCGACTTACATGGTTGAAGGCGGCTCGTCGAAAGACTTCCGCAAGACCAAGGCGATGCTCTACGACAACCCGCAAGCCATGCACCTGTTGCTGGACAAGCTGGCGCAATCGGTGACTTCGTACCTCAACGGCCAGATCATGGCCGGTGCGCAAGCGGTGCAGATCTTCGATACCTGGGGCGGCAATCTGTCGGCGGCGGCGTATCAGGAATTCTCCCTGGCCTACATGAAGAAAATCGTCAGCGGCCTGATCCGCGAGAATGACGGGCGCAAAGTGCCAGTGATTCTGTTCACCAAGAACGGCGGCCTGTGGCTGGAAAGCATCGCCGAAGCCGGCGCCGACGCCCTTGGCCTGGACTGGACCTGCGACATCGGCAACGCCCGTGCCCGCGTCGGCGACAAGGTCGCGCTGCAAGGCAACATGGACCCGACCGTGCTCTACGCCAAACCGGAAGCGATCCGCACTGAAGTCGGGCGCATTCTGGCCAGCTACGGCAAGGGCAGCGGCCATGTGTTCAACCTTGGTCATGGCATCACCCCGGAAGTTGATCCGGAACATGCCGGCGCCTTCTTGCGCGCGGTGCATGAGCTGTCGGCGCAGTATCACGCGTGATCAGCGCACAATAAAAAACGCCCGGCCAATACCGGGCGTTTTCTTTTGCACGATCTAATGTCGTACCCAAATCAACTGTGGGAGCGAGCCTGCTCGCGAAAGCGGTGTGTCATCGAACACTGATGTTGCCTGACACAGTGCATTCGCGAGCAGGCTCGCTCCCACAGGGTTTTATGTCAGGCTTTGACACCCTGCAACGGCGGCAACTTCGCCAGCTTCAACGCCACCAGCAGCGCAATCAGCAACAACGCCCCAATAAACAGCCCGATCCCGTTCCACCCGCCCATATGCCAGAACACCCCGCCCGCCGTCCCGGCAATGCTCGAACCGGCGTAATAACTGAACAGATACAGCGACGACGCCTGACCCTTGGCGGTCAACGCGCGCCGGCCGATCCAGCTGCTCGCCACCGAGTGCGCGGCGAAGAAGCCGAAGGTGAACACCAGCATGCCGACGATCACCAGCAACAACGAGGTGAACATGGTCAGTGCCAGTCCGGCGAACATCAGTGCAATGGTCGCCCAGAGCACTCTGCGCCGCCCCAGTTTGTCCGCCAGCGAACCGATCTTCGCCGAGCTGTAGATCCCCGACAGGTAGACCACCGAGAGCAATCCGACAAATACCTGATCGAGGTTGTACGGCGCGCCCAGCAAGCGGTAGCCGATGTAGTTGAACAGCGTGACGAACGCGCCCATCAGCACGAACGCTTCAAGAAACAGCAGCGGCAGACCGGCGTCGCGAAAGTGCATGGTGAAGCCGTCGAGCAGGCTGCGCGGGTGCAGTGAGCGGGCGCGGAAGTTGCGCGACTCCGGGAGGATCTTCCAGAACACCGCCGCCGCGACCAGCGCCAGACCACCTATCACCAGCATCGCCGTGTGCCAGCTGACGAAGTCGATCAGCACGCCGGTTATCAAGCGCCCGCTCATCCCGCCGATCGCGTTGCCGCCGATGTACAAACCCATCGCCAGGCCGATGTGCTGTGGATGGATTTCTTCGCTCAGATAGGTCATCGCCACCGCTGCCAGGCCGCTCAACGACAGGCCGATCAGCGCGCGCATGATCAATACGCCGTGCCAGCTCGGCATCATCGAACTGGCGATGGTGCACAACGCGGCAGCGAACAGCGCCGCGACCATCACCGGTTTACGGCCGATGCGGTCGGAGATCGGCCCGGTGATCAGCAGGCCGAAGGCCAACATGCCGGTTGCCACCGAGAGGATCAGACTGCTCTGCGCCGCGTTGATCCCGTATTCGTGGGACAGCAGCGGCATCATCGGTTGTACGCAGTAGAGCAGGGCAAACGTCGCAAAGCCGCCACAGAACAGCGCCAGCACCGTGCGCATGAATGCCGGCGTGCCTTTTTCGATGTAGATCTCTTGCAGCTCGGCGAGGGTATCGTCGCCGGCAGCGGGCGGGATTTCGTGGGCAAGGGGCGCGACAGCAGTTTTCACTTCAGACCTCGGAAAGCACAGCCGGGCAGGCAATGAAAAAATCATATAGCTGGCTAATGTTTCTATCCAATATATTGTTCGACCTGTTTGATAGCTTCAGCGACCTAATGGAAATCCTATGGAACTGCGTCATCTGCGTTACTTCATCGCCGTCGCCGAAGAACTGCATTTCGGCCGGGCCGCACAGGTGCTGGGCATCTCCCAGCCACCACTGAGCCAGCAGATTCAGGCGCTGGAGCAACAGCTCGGCGCGCGCTTGTTCGAGCGCACCAATCGTCGGGTCGAGTTGAGCGAGGCCGGTCGCCTGTTTCTGCAGGAGGCGCGGCTGGTGCTGGCGCAAGTCGACAAGGCAGCGGATGTCGCCCGCCGTGCGCAACTTGGCGAGCTGGGTGAATTGAAGATTGGCTTCACCTCGTCGGCGCCGTTCAATTCGACGATTCCGCAGGCGATTTTTTCCTTTCGTCAGCGCTTTCCGGCGGTGCATCTGAACCTGCGCGAAATGAGCAGCACCATGGTCGCCGATGCTCTGGTGGACGAGTCTATCGAAGTCGGGATCATGCGCCCGCTCGGATTGCCGGATTCACTGAGTGTTGTGGAGTTGATGCGCGAGCCATTGGTGGCGGTGCTCAGTTCCAAGCATCCACTGGCCCAAAGTAGCGATGAAGGCCTGTTTCTATCGGCGCTGGCGCTGGAGCCATTCGTGTTTTTTCCGCGCAGCTATGGCAGCGGGCTCTACGCACAACTGCTCAGTCTGGCCCGTGACGCCGGCTTCAGTCCGCACTTTGCCCAAGAGGCTGGTGAGGCGATGACCATCATCGGCCTGGTCGCAGCGGGCCTCGGTGTATCGGTGCTGCCAGCGTCCTACCAACGCATGCGCATCGACGGCGTGGTCTACCGCCCGCTGCTCGATCCGGAGGCAATTTCAGCGGTATGGCTGGTGCAGCGCAAAGACCAGAAATCGCCGATGGCCAAGGCGTTTGTCGAACTGCTTACCCGCAAGGTTGAACCGCTGACGGTGTGAAGGCGGCTGGCGCTTTCGCGAGCAGGCTCGCTCCCACAGGGAAACGCATTCCAAGGTGGGAGCGAGCCTGCTCGCGAAGGCGTCGGCCCAAACATCACAGATTTCAGGGCAACCGCACCAAATCCCCCTTCAAAGCCACCCGGGTAACAAAAACTCCTGCCCGGCACTCGTACGTATTCAAATCCTTGCGCACATGCTGGTCGTAGTAACTGACGATATTCACAACCGCATTCGCCCCGACCCGCTTGGCATCAGCCTGCAATTTGATCAGATTCGACTGCAACACCCATTCACACGAAGCCTGGTCGCTCTTGTTGAAACCGTTGGTTTTCAAATCACTGACCACCCCTTGGCGCAGCAACTGCTGAGTGCCCTGCGGCCCGTTGCCGATCAGGTAGAACTTCACACTGCCATCCAGCCGACCGGCGCGAATGGCGTCCGACAGCACGGTTTCGAAAGGCATGTACATGAGGTTGGTGGCATGGCTGGCACTGGGCAGCAGGGCGATAAGCGCAGCGGCCATCAGGGCTTTCACTTGCATGGTCATCTCCTTTGACGGTGAAAGGGAACTGCGAGGGCAGGTACTGAGCCGGGACCTGCTTAAGCGAGTGTAGATGGTGCAAGGGAGCGAGGGGATTGCAGAGAGCTACATTTCCCGTTACGGATCTGCCTTAGGGGAACGCTCGATTTTTGCGCAAACTCGCCTCTTTTCCAGTGAGTGCCACGGATGCCTCTTCGATACCAGCCCAAGGAGGGCAGCGTGCTGATTTGCGATTTCAGAGGCTATGAAGTGCCTGAGACGTTAAAGTCAGGCCTGTTGTCGTTATGCGTAAACACCGCAGCAATAGTCTGTTGGTGGGGCTGTGATGGCGCTGGATATCGCGCCGAGAGGCGAAACGCCAGCCGTTGTCTGCCGATGCATTTCAAGCAATACTGCCTGCGTTCCCGAAAGGGGCTTGTGAGACTCTGAGGATCCTGGGCAACCAGCCATCGCAGAGCCAGGCAGGTAATCGGCGATGACAAGCCAACCTGTCTGTGAAAGGGCGCCGAATGGCGCCCTTTGTCATTTCTGGCGCTTACTGAACCTTCGCCAGATCACCCTTCAGCGCAACGCCCGCCATGATCGCGCCGGCGTGGCATTCGTAGGTTTGCGCGTCCTTGCGCTCGTTGCGCTTGTAGAAGCTGACGATGTTGGTCACGGCGTTGGCGCCGGCGTTTTTCGCGGCCTGGTGCAGGCTGATGATTGCCGATTGGGCGACCCATTCGCAGGCGACTTCGTCGGACTTGTTGAAGGCGTTGGTTTTCTTGTTGGTCACAGCGTCGGGGCTGACCACGGTGACTTTGCCGGCCGGGGTGTTGCCGGCCAGATAGAATTTCACGCTGCCATCGATCTTGCCGGAGCGGGTGGCTTCGGCGACGGCTTTGTCGAATGGCAGGTAGACCGCCGTGTCGCGTGCCTGGCTGACCGCTGGCAGGACGCAGAGCAGCAGGGTAAAGGCGGCGAATTTCTTGAAGTGCATGTAGGTCTCCTTGACCTGGATTGATTCGGTTATGCCCAGCGGCGGAAGATCAACGAAGTGTTGACGCCACCGAAAGCGAAGTTGTTGTTCATCACGTAGTCGTGGTGCATCTGACGAAACTCGCCGCGCAGGTAATCGAGCTTGCCGCAGTGCGGGTCGACCTCGTCGAGGTTGAAGGTGTGCACGTAACGGTCGCTGTTGAGCATCTCGATGCTGAACCATGACTCCAGCGCACCGCAGGCACCGAGGGTGTGGCCGAGAAAACTCTTCTGCGAGCTGATCGGCATGTGCTCACCGAACAGGCTGCTGGTCGCCAGCGTTTCGGCGATGTCGCCCTGTTCAGTCGCGGTGCCGTGGCCGTTCACATAGCCGATGGCGTCCGGGGTGAGGCCGGCATCTTCCAGGGCCAGCTCCATGGCGCGGCGCATCGTGACCTGTTCCGGGCGGGTGGTGTGCTGGCCGTCGGCGTTGCTGCCGAAACCGACGATTTCCGCGTGAATGTGCGCGCCACGGGCGAGGGCGTGTTCCAGCTCTTCAAGCACGAGCATGCCGCCGCCTTCGCCGATCACCAGACCGTCGCGGCCCTTGTCGTACGGGCGTGGGCTGGTCTGGGGTGCATCGTTTTTCAGGCTGGTGGCGTAGAGCGCGTCAAACACCATGGCTTCAGTCGGGCACAGCTCTTCGGCACCGCCGGCGAGCATCAACGGCAGGCGGCCAAACTTGATTGCTTCGTAGGCGTAGCCGATGCCCTGGCTGCCGCTGGTGCAGGCGCTGGACGTCGGAATCAGGCGGCCGGTGAGGCCGAAGAAAATGCTGATATTGGCGGCGGTGGTGTGCGGCATCATCCGCACATAGGAGTTGGCGTTCAGGCCCTCGGCCACCGAGTTGAGCAGCATGTTGCCGAACGCTTTGATTTCGTCAGTGCTGCCAGTGGACGAACCACAAGCGACGCCCATGCGCCCGTCCTTGATCGATTCGTCACCGAGCAGGCCAGCATCGGCCAGAGCCTTTTCTGCTGCGCCGACCGCCAGTCGCGAAACCCGGCCCATGCTGCGCAACTGCTTGCGGGTCCAGTGCGACGGTACGAGAAAATCATCGATAGGCCCGGCCAGACGCGTGTTCAGCTCAGTGAAGCGATCCCACTCGTCCATGCGGCGAATGCCGCTGCGATTGGCCGCGAAATTGCCGGCAATGGTCGGCCAGTCGCTGCCCAGCGAGGTGATGCCGGCCATGCCGGTGACGACGACGCGCTTCATCAGCACAGGCCTCCGTTGACCGCCAGCACCTGGCGAGTGATGTACGAGGCTTCCGCCGACATCAGGAAATTCACCGCAGAGGCCACTTCTTCCGGGGTGCCCATGCGCTGCGCGGGGATCATTTTCATCAGTTCCTCCACCGGCACGTTTTCGTCGAGCATGGCCGTGTCGATCAGGCCAGGGGCGACGCAGTTAACCGTAATTTTGCGCTTGCCCAGCTCGATCGCCAATGCCTTCGCGGCGCCAATCACCCCGGCCTTCGAGGCGCTGTAATTGACCTGGCCACGGTTGCCGATCAGGCCCGACACCGAGGTGATGCAGACGATGCGCCCGGCGGCGCGACGACGGATCATCGGCATCATCACCGGGTGCAGGACGTTGTAGAAACCGTCGAGGTTGGTGCGCAGGACCACGTCCCAATCGTCATCGCTCAGCGCCGGAAACGCGCCGTCGCGGGTCAGCCCGGCGTTGAGCACCACGCCGTAATAGGCGCCATGGTTTTCAACGTCGGCTTCGAGAATGCTTCTGCAGGATTCGCGGTCGGCGACGTCGAATTGCAGGATGCGCGCGCGGCGGCCCAGCGCTTCGATTTCGGCCTGCACCGCTTGGGCTTCGGTCATGCCGCTGCGGCAATGCAGGACGATGTCATGCCCGGCCTGCGCCAGACGCAAGGCAATGGCGCGGCCGATGCCCCGGCTGGAGCCGGTGACCAGTACGGATTCAGTCATCGTGCGACTCCTTTGTCTGTTGCAGATATTGGTTGGCTTGCGGCGGACGGAACACGTTCAGGCGGGCGCTGGCATGAATGCCGTCGCCGTGGATGTGACATTCGAATACGCCCATGCCGTTGTCGTCTTCCAGTGAGCGCAGGCCGTGGATGGTCAGCTCGCTGCCGGGCGCAAAGGCTTCGACGTTGCACTCGAATTTGCGCGTGCCGAGGAGAAAGCCCAGCTCCGGCGGATTGCCTTTTTGCCGGGCGTGGCAACCGGCGAAAGCGGCGACGCTCTGCGCCATCAGCTCGACGCCGACCCACGCCGGCAGGCTGCCATCGGGCAGGTTGAACAGGCCATCGGGCTTGACCGTGAGGCGAGTGAAAATCTGCTCGTCATCGAAGCGCTCGATGGCGTCGATCAGGATCATGTCGCCGGCATGCGGCAGCAGTTCGGCGAGCGGCCAGTGGCTCATGGGGCGTCTCCGATAATCAGGCTGACGTTGTTGCCGCCGAAGGCAAACGAGTTGCTCATCAGGTAGCGCGGTGCAATGGACGTCAGGCGTTCGCTCGCGGTCACCCACTTGAGTGGCGGCAGCGCGGGATCGGCCTGGCCGTCCCAGATGTGTGGCGGCAACGCCTGTTCAGGGTTTTCGGCACTCAGGCTCAGCCAGCAGAACGCCGCTTCCAGCGCGCCGGCCGCGCCGAGGGTGTGACCGGTCAGCGGTTTGGTCGACGAGCAGGCGACGCCTTCGGGAAAAAGCGCCGCGACCGCCAGACTTTCCATCGCGTCGTTGTGCTGGGTCGCGGTGCCGTGCAGGTTCAGGTAGTTGATTTGCCCGGCTTGCAGATGCGCGCGGCCAAGGGCTTTCTGCATCGCTTGCAGAGCGCCGCGACCGCTCGGCTCCGGCGCGGAAATATGGTGCGCATCCGAGCTGGCGCCCGTCCCCAGCAGGGCGATGCCCGGGCCTTCGCCGCGCTGTTTGCTCATCACGAACAGCACCGCTGCTTCGCCGATATTGATGCCTTTGCGGTTGGCGGAAAAAGGATTGCAGCGTTCGTCTGAAACGGCTTCCAGCGAAGAGAAACCGTTCAGCGTGAGCTTGCACAGACTGTCGACGCCGCCGCACAGCACCGCATCGCACAGACCCAGATCGAGCAGACGCTGAGCGCTCATCAGCGCGCGGGCGCTGGAAGTGCAAGCGGTAGAAATCACGTAGGCCGGGCCGCTCAGGCGCAGCCACTCAGCGAGGAAATTCGCCGGGGCGCCGAGTTCCTGCTGGCGATAGTCGTACTCGGGAGGAAATTGCTGTTCGCGGATGTAATGCGCCAGACCCCGGCTGGCCTCGTCGATACCCGAGGTGCTGGTGCCTAGCACCACGCCTATGCGCTCGCGGCCGAAGGTCTGGATCGCACGATCGATGTCGTCTCGAATCTGCAGCGCTGCTTCCAGCAGCAGCTGATTGTTGCGGCTGCTGTGCTCGATCAGTTCGACCGGGATCGGCGCCAATTCACCGTGTACGCCGGCCACAGGCAGCTCACGCTCGGCGACCCAGCCGGACTCGCGGCGCATGCCCGAACAGTCGCCGGCAAACAGATTGCGCGCGACTTCAGACTTGTCGCGGCCCAAAGCGCAGATCACGCCGAGGGCATTCAGGTAAGCGGTCATGGCGTCGATTCACCTAACTGGGAAACGCGATAGTGCGGGCCTTGGGGCAGATTCAATTGGAAGCTCAACGGTTGTGAATAGCGGATGTTCCAGCGCGCCGGCAGTGAACGCTGATCGGCCTGTTGCCGGGCGTCGGGATAATTGCGCAGCAGTTCGGCGGAAGGCGTCAAAGCGAACAGCAATGCGGCGAACAGCTCCCGAGCTTCCGGGTTCGGCGGCAGCAGACCGTCGGCCTGCCAATGCCCGTCGATCAGTTGCTGGCGGGCCTGGGGAATGCCCAGCGGATCCATCATCGACCAGCGCGTGCCGGCGCCTTCGCGCTGGATCACCAGCAGCCAGTCCTGACGTTGCCCGGCCTGCTCGCGCTCGATGTGCAGTTGCAGCGGCAGAGGCAGTGTCGGGTTGGCCGCTGGTAGCGGTGGCTGGCTGGCGCAGGCACTGAGCAATAGGGCGCAGAACACCATCATCAGCCACACTGAAATCCCTGTGGGAGCGAGCTTGCTCGCGAATGCCGTCTCACATTCAAATTTTTTGATGGCTGAAGCACCGCTTTCGCGAGCAAGCTCGCTCCCACAAGTGATGTGTGGCATCAGGAAACTTCCACTTTTGGTTTGCGCGCGACGACATTCACCAGCGTCTCTTCACGCTCACCGAACTGCTTGGGCTTGCTCAACCCCAACCGCTCCAGCAAACCAAAATCCTTCGACCGGCTCCACCACAGATACGGGTAGGAAACATTGCGCTCGGCAAACTCGAAGCCCTGCTCGCGAATCATCTGCAGGTAGCCGGCGGCGCTCTTCTGCACATGCATCGGATGGCGGAACAGCCAGCGAATCACCCAGGTATCAATGTAAGCCTCGGTGGACTCGGCGAACAGCAGATAGCCGCCCGGTTTGAGCACGCGATAGAACTCGGCCAAGGCCTTTTCCTGCTCGACCAAGTGGTGGAAGGTCTGGTGGCAGAACAGCAGGTCGACGCTGGCATCGGCGACGTTGAGCGTGGCGCAATCGCTGCCGATCAAGTCGACTGGCATGCCCAGGCGCGTGGCCTCTTCGGCGCTGAGTTGCAAACTGTGCGGGTCGGCGTCGACGCCGATCAGGCGCTGCGGGGCGAAGGTCTGGCGCAGGTGGCCGAAGGACTTGCCCTGACCGCAACCGGCGTCCAGCAGCACCGGGTGTTCCGGCAGCGCTTCACTGAACAAGCCACGCAAATCGTTGATCGCCACGCGCAGCACGTGGTGCTGCCAAGTGTGGCTGCGCAGGAACCAGAGGCCGAAGCGGGTTTCCTCGACGTAACTGTCGCTCAGGTAATTCATGAGGCGTCCTGCGCGCAGAGTTGGGAAATCATCTTCAGCCGGCGCCGCGCTTCGCTGACGAACGGGTTGCGCTCGTCCCAGGCGTAACCGGCGAGGATCGAGCAGATCATCCGGCGAATCTCCGCCTGGCTGTCCTCGTAGAAAATCACGTCCTGGAAGGTGCCGGCGTACCAGCCTTCGACGTAGCAGCGGAAGGTGTCGACGCCGCGTTTCAGTGGCTCGGCAAATTCGCTTTGCCAGTCGACCGTTTCACCCTGCAACTGACGGTGCAGCACACCGGCGGCCATGCTCGCCGAACGCATGGCGATGGTCACGCCGGAGGAGAACACCGGGTCGAGGAATTCTGCGGCGTTGCCCAGCAGCGCGAAGCCCGGGCCATGCAGGGTTTTCACATTGGCCGCGTAGCCGCCGAGGGTGCGCGCCGGGGTGTCCCAGACCGCGTTGTTCAGAACCCCGGCGAGGCTCGGCGTCTCGGCGATAAAACTGCGCAGGCAGGCATCCAGGTCGCTGTCGCGGCCCTGAAAGTGTTCCTCAGCCGCGACCACGCCCACCGAGCAGCGGCCATTGCTGAACGGGATGGTCCAGAACCACACATCGCGATGCTCGGGATGGGTGGTGACAAGGATCTTTTCGCGGTCGAACGCCGGATTGTCGATGTGATCTTCAACGTGGGTGAACACCGCTTGGCGCACCGGGAAATTCGAAGGCGCTTCGAGGTCGAGCAGACGCGACAGCACGCGGCCGTAGCCGCTGGCGTCCAGGACGAAATCGGCTTCGACACGGTACTCGCTGCCGTCTTCGCGACGCACATCAAGGAGTGGTTTCGCCTGATCGAAATCGACGCTGACGATCGCATCGCCATAACGGATTTCCGCACCTTGCAATGCCGCTTGATCGGCCAGCAACTTGTCGAAATCAGCGCGCTGCACCTGGAACGTGGTCGGCTTGCCGGCGGTGAAGGTGTCGCCAAAATCGAAAGCGCTGTAGCGCTCGCCCCAGGCAAACGCCGCGCCGGTCTTGCGCTGGAAACCGGCGGCGTTGACGGCGTCGAGCATGCCGGCTTCTTCGACGAAATCCAGGCAGTGGCTGAGCAGGCTCTCGCCAATGGAGAAGCGCGGGAAGTGCTGGCGCTCGAGCACCAGCACATCGTGGCCCTTGCGTTTGAGCAGGGCTGCGGCGATAGCACCGGACGGGCCGGCACCGATGATCACGACCTGACGGGATTCCATTTCAACGATTGGCACGTGAGCTCCGGGGCAAGGGACTGTTCAGATTCAGGGGCGCGCGATGCAGGCCGATAAGGGCCGGCAGTAGCGTCGCGATCAGGCCCATCAGCATCAGCGCGAAATACAGCGCCGGGGTGATGAGCTGTTGTTGCAGCAACAGATTGAGAAAGACGATTTCGCTCAGGCCGCGAATGTTCAGCAGTACGCTTTCGCGCCAGCGGCTGGCACCCGCGAACGAGGCTCCAGCCCAACCGAGGCCGAGCCAGTTGCCGAGCAGTTTACTGGCAATCGGCAACAGCAGCAGCGCCGCCCACTGCCCGGCGCCAAGGCTGGCGAGGGCGCTGTGCACGTCGATCTGGACGATACCGAACGTGAGGATCAGCGGGATCGCGATCCACGTCTGCAAGCGGCTCATCCAGCGTGCCGGCAACGGCAGCACCAACGGCACTTTCAGCAGCGCCATGCACAGCAGATAGCCGATGCCGAAAATCAGCGCGTTGAGTTTGTAATGCTCGGCCATGACCAGCAACGCGAAGAAGCCGAGGCTGTAAGTCAGCGGGCGACGCACGCGCAGCAGGTGCAAAAGCAGCGGCGCGCCGGCCATGGCTACAGGCAGCAACAGGCTGCTCAAGTGCAGGCTGCCCTGGGCGAGGCCGAACAGCGTCCAGCAGGTCAGGTCGATAAGGATCGCGGTTTGCACCAGACGCCGGGTGGCAGCGGGCGGGTAATCGATGTGACGCAGATACAGGTACAACACCGGGATCGCCGTTATGGCGAAGACCAGTCCGATGGCCAATGCGCTGAGCCACGGCTGCGCCGGCAGCAACAAATACGCGACCGCCAGTCCGCAAGCGAACGGCACAGCGAAACTCGGTACAGCGATTTTTACGCTTTGGCGATCCAGACGCAGATCGATGACATCGCTGAGGATGTGCCCGAGCAGCAAGGCGAAGCTCAGGCTGTAGAGATCTTTCAGCCAGTGCGGCGCGATCAGTTGTGCGCCGCTGAGCTGCCAGCCCGGCTCGATCCAGAAGTACATCAGCAACGGCAAGCCGAAGCTCGCCAGCAGTAACTGGCTGACGATCGGAATCAGGCCGAAGTGACGGCCGACCCGGGTCGCCAGGGCGAACAGCGCCAAGGCCAGCAACCAGAAGCCGAAGACCATCATGCGGCTGGCTCCGCAACCGGATCATGGCGCCCGGCCCACGGCGCGAGCATGAAGCTGAACGCCAGGCCGAGGCTCACCGACAGGCCGAAATTGCTCACCGCCGGGGTGCTGGACACCGCCAGCAGGCCGAACGACAGCCACGTCGTCACCGCTGCGAGCAAGGTGCCGAGCAGGCTCACCGCCGCGCCGCCGACCTGTTCACGCATGAGGATTGCGTAATCGACGCTGATCGCCGTCACCAGCAACAGGCCGAACAGGCTGAACAGGGTCAGCGGCTGACCGAGCCAGCCAAGGCTGGCCAGACTGCACAGCGCCGCCAGCAGCGGCAGGGCGACGATACGCAGGGCGCCGGTCAGGCCGAACGGCAGCATCAGCACCAGCACGATCAACACGCAGGAGGCCAGTTTCAGTTCGGCGGCGCTGATCTGCGTGGCGGCAAAGACCGTGTTCAGGTCACCGAGGCGATCGACCAGCACCACCCCCGGCAAATCGAGCGCTTGCACGCGCAACAACGACGGATTGTTCAAGCCCTGCAAACTGGTCATCGCTGCGACGCCGTCTTCAGTCGGTCCAAGCCACAGTGTCCGATACGGCTCACCGAGCGGGCCGGCCAGCGCGGCGTCGATGTCTTCGGCGGGCAGGGTCTGCAATTGCTGCAATTCATTTTGCAACGCAGCCACCGGCACGCCGAGATCGAGCAGCGGTTGCCAGAACGACGGCAGCTTGTTCAGTGATTCACGCACTTGCTGTTGCTGGCTCGGCGCGCTGACCAGTTGATCGAGGGCCATATAACCTTGCAGTTTGTCGAGGTTGACCAGTTGCTGCAGGCGCTCGCTCAGCGCTGCCTGGCGCTCGAGCAATTGCTCCTGATTGGCCGCACGGACGAGGAAGAACTGGCTGGTCGGTTGATACCCGGTGATGCGCGCGATGGTCTGCGCTTCGTCGGTCAGATGCTGCGGCGCGCCGACCCATTGGCGGATATCGTTTTTGCTCTGCAACTGCATCAGGCCGCCGACGCAGAAGGCGATCAGCAGGGCCAGCAGCGCGGGCGTGCGAATGCAACCGAGCAGCGCCTCACGCAGATGAATCAGGCGTTCGGCCAGGCGCAGCGGCCATTGCGCCGGGCGCAGTTGGACATTTTTCAGCAGCGCCGGCAGCAGGCAGACCGCCGACAGATAGGCACCGAGCAAGCCGGCAGCGGAGAACACGGCGATCTGCGTCAATGCCGGGAACGGCGTCCACGCCAGCGCCAGGTAGCCGATAACGCTGGTGATCAGGCTCAGGGTCAGCCCCGGCAAGGTCAGGCGCAGGGCCGGCCAGCTGCGCCAAGGCTTGAGACTCCAGCTCTTGGACAGATAGTGCAGCGGGTAATCGACGGCAACGCCGATCAGACTCGAGCCGAGCACCAGCGTCATCACATGCATGTGGCCGAACAGCGCAACGCAGGCCACCGCGCCGAACAGCATGCCGACCAGCACCGGGACGAACGCCAGCAACACGCCCCAACGGCGAAACGCCAACAGCAGCAACAGCAGAATGCCAACCGTCGCACCACCGCCGACCCAGGTCATTTCGCGGGTGGCTTGTTGCTGGCCGTTGGCGGCGTAGAGCAGGCCACTGGCGGCGAGCAACTGCACGTCGCTTTTCGCCGCTTGTTCGCGGCTGTGCTGGAGCAGCTCTGCCACTTGCAACGGCAGGTTCATGTCGAAGGCATTGCCGGTGGTGCGCGCACGCAGCATCACCCAGCTCTTGCCGTCGGCATCGGCGACCAGTGCGCCGCTGCCGATGTCCAGTTGCACTGCGCCATGTTTCGGCTGGCTGTTCTGGATGCGCCCGGTCAGGCCGAGCCAGTCGTCCTGGCTCGGCACCAGGGTGAAGCCGTTGAACGGATCGAACAGCGCCTGCACCCGCTGCTGGATGAACGCGTCGGGGTGCTCGCTGAGTAGCTGCCGATCATCCGCCGAGAGCATCGCCAAACGCCCTTGCAGCAATTGCTTGCGCAGCGCCGGCAAGTCGGCTTGCAGGTTCCATTGCACGGTTTCGAACAGACCGCTGGCCTGCCATTGTTCGCCCAGTTGCTGAGCCATGTTCAGTGCTTGCTGGCGATCGGCGTGACCGACCAGCACCAGCATTTCGCGATTGAGCGGTTCTTGCATGCGCTGTTCGGCGCGCGACTCCAGCGCATCGGGACTGGTCCCGGGTACCAGCTCCATGAGATTGGCCGACAGCGGCGCACCGTCGCGCCACTGCCAGGCAGCCAGCGCGACGACGGCCAGCAGCAGGCTCAGAAACAGCCAGGGCAGCTTGCGTTCACTCGGCAAAGTCATGTTGCTCCGCTTCGCTCAGGGGTTGCTCGGCCGTGCTGTCCTGCATGCGCAGCAGGGTGCTGTCGCCCTGGGTTTCCAGCAGCTCGATGGTTTGCACAAGGGCGCCGCCATCGATATTGATCTGCTTGAACACTTGCTTGAGCAGCATCGAACGCGGCGTCAGGGTCAGTTGCCACTGCTGCGCCGTGCCGCTCAGGGCCAGTTCGAAATCGCGCTGCAAACCGCTGCTGTCACCTTGCAGCACGGCGAGGAACAAACGGTTCTGCTCGGCGCCGGCGCTCTTGTTCGGCAGCAGTTGCCAGCCGTTGCTGTCACGGCGGGCGATGCCATTGGCGGTGATGCGGTAATCCTGTTGCAGCGGAGTTTTCAACAGCCACAGCAAGCCATGATTTTTCGCGAGGACGAAGCTGCCCTTGCTGATCAGCGGCTGCGGCAGGGCGCGCAGGTGTTTTTCCTGGATGAACTGGCCGTGGATAACATCCGGTTTCGCCAGTTGTTCACTGAGTTGTTGCAGGTCGAAGGCATTGGCCCATGACGACAAGACCAGCAGCGTCAACGCGCCGAGGCTTCTGAAAAACACATTCATCGCAGCATCCTTTCTACGGCATCGGTGAAGACTTTGGGTGAAGCCAGTTGCATCTCTCGGCTGCTGACTTCGACAGCGACCTGCACGGAGCTTGCGCGGGTCAGGCGTTCGCCGGTCTGCAGGTCGCTGATCAGATAGTTGATCTTCAGACGGTTTTCCCACTCGACCAGGCTGGCGCGCACGTTCAGCCGCTGGCCGAACACCGCGCTGCGCACGTATCGCAGTTGCAGGTCGATGATCGGCCAGGCGTAACCCGACTCGACCATGTGCGTGTAGTTATGGCCGATCTTGTCCAGCAGCGCACAGCGCGCCACTTCGAGGTATTTGACGTAATGGCCGTGCCAGACCACGTGCATAGTGTCGACGTCGAAAAACGGCACCAGAATCTCGGTATCGGCATGAAGCACTCCGGCACTACGCATGCAGCCTCCAGTGTTGCGCGGCGATGCGTTGCAGGCACAGGCGCAGTTCGCCTTCCAGCGCACGGTCTTCGATGACCGGCGGGAAGTCTTTGCCGAGTTCTTCGTGCATCGCCGCCAGTGCCGGCGGCAGCGGACGCGCATCGAAGGCTTGAGCGCGCAGCCACACGCCCTGGTTGGCGGCGAGCAGGGTGGCGGCGGCGACCTGTTCGGTCAGCTCCAGCACGCGAATCGCATCACGGGCGGCGATGGTGCCCATGCTCACCTTGTCCTGGTTGTGGCATTCGGTGGAGCGCGAGAACACGCTGGCCGGCATGGTGTTCTTCAACGCTTCGGCGGTCCAGGCGCTGGTGCCGATCTGCACCGCCTTGAAGCCGTGATTGATCATGGCCCGATCGGCTGGCGCGCCGGATAGGTTGCTCGGCAAGCCATGGTTGTAGCGCTCGTCGACCAGCAACGCCAATTGCCGATCGAGCAGATCGGCGACGTTGGCCACGAGGTTTTTCAGGCTGTCCATAGCGAACGCAATGTGCCCGCCGTAGAAGTGCCCGCCATGCAGAACGCGCTCGGCTTCGGCATCGATGATCGGGTTGTCGTTGGCGCTGTTCAGCTCGGTTTCGATGAAGCCGCGCAGCCAGTTCAGGCTGTCGGCCAGCACGCCGAGCACATGCGGCGCGCAACGCAGCGAATAACGATCCTGCAGACGATGCAGTGGCGCGGTCGGCGCGTCGATCGCCAGATCCTTGCGCAGCCACGCGGCGACCTGCATCTGCCCCGGGTGCGGCTTGGCGGCGAACAGGCGTTCGTCGAAGTGCTCCGGATTGCCTTGCAGCGCGACGACGTTGAGCGCGGTGATGCGCGTGGCCAGTTGCAGCAGATAATCGGCGCGAGCGAAGGCGAGGCAGGCGAGGCCGGTCATCACCGCCGTGCCGTTCATCAGCGCCAGCGCCTCTTTCGGGCGCAGCACCAGCGCTGTCCAGCCGAGCTCGCGATGCACGTCGGCAGCCTGACGACGTTCGCCACGGAACAGCACTTCACGCTCGCCGGACAGGGTTGCGGCGACATAGGAAAGAGGCGTCAGATCGCCGCTGGCACCTACCGAACCCTCTTCGGGAATCAACGGCAGGATGTCGTATTCGAGAAACGCATGCAGACGCTCCAGCAGTTCGACGCGCACCCCGGAAACGCCGTGACACAACGACTGCAAACGCGCCGCCAGCACCGCGCGGGTTGCCTGCGCGTCGAGCAGTTTGCCCAGGCCACAGCCGTGGAAGGTGTAGAGATGACGCGGCAGCGCCTCGACGTGATGCAGCGGCACCGCGACCACGCAGGAATCGCCGTAACCGGTGGTGACGCCGTAGATCACACCTTCCTTATCCAGCAGCGAATCGAGAAACCGCGCGCCCTTGGCGATGCGCTCGCGATAGTCGGCGTCAGCCTGCAACTGCACGGGCGCCTGACGGTTGGCCAGGGCCAGCACGTCTTCGATGCGCAAAGGGCGTTCGCCGAAGGTTACCGGCTCATGGGTTGGCGTCGTCATCGGTCTTCCAGAAAGGGTAAAAGTTGAACCATTGCTGCGGGGCTTCGAGGCAATAGTGACTCAGGCGCTGCGCGTAGCGAGTGGCCCACTGATGAATGACCTGCTCGCGCTCGCGGCGTGTCCACACCACCGCGTCGGCGAACGGTTCGAGGGTCAGGCGATAGTGGCCGTCGGGTTGCTTGAGACACATCAGCAGGTTGACCGGGCACTTGAGCAGGCCGGCCAGCAACCATGGGCCTTGCGGAAATGGCGCCGGATGGCCGAGAAAATCCACCGTCACGCTGCGCCCGCCATGCAGTGGCACGCGGTCGCCGGCAATCGCCAGCCACTCGCCGCGTTCCAGTCGTTCATGCAGTTGCAGCATGATCACCGGGTCGAGTTCGCTGACCTGAATCAGGCGCAGATTGGTCGCCCCGGCCTCGCCAAGCAAGCGGTTGAATTGTTCGGCGTGCTTGGTGTGCACCAGCACGTTCATGGTGACCTTTTCGCCGATCTCCGCCAGCGCCCGGCACACTTCGAGATTGCCCAGATGCGCGCCGACCAGCAGTTGCCCGCGACTGCCGCGCAACTGCTTGCGCAGCAGCGCCGGGTCGATGATTTCGATCTGCTCGATGCTCAGCTTGCCGTTCCACACATCGAGCTTGTCGAGCAGCGAATCGGCAAAGGTCATGAATTGGCCGAACACCCGCCAGTGGCTCGGGCGCAGGTCGTCGCGCCGGCTCCACGCGGCCAGCCGCTGCTGGTACTGCCAGGCACTGCGCCGGGCGATCCGGCCGAACAAAAAGAAATACAGGACGATGCCGTACAGCAACGGACTGAGCAGGCGCCGGCCGAGGACTTTGGCGGCGAATGCAGTGAATTTCATCAGCAGGAAACTGCCGCGCTCTTCGCGGTCGGCCCAGTGCTTCTTGTCGACTTCTTCACTCATGGTTTCCACCGCCGCCAGAGAATCAGCGGCCAACGCAGCAACATGCCGAAGAACAGCCGCGTGTGCATGCTGGAAATCAGCGCGTTGTCATGGAACAGGCGAAAGTGCGATACACCGTCCAACGGGTAATGCACGCTGGTCTGCAGCCAGCGCATCGGCTGATTGCGCCAGGCCAGCCGCACAAGGATGTCCGAGTCGAAATCCATGCGCTTGCCGACCTTGGCCGAATCGATCACCGCCAGAGTCGGCGCCAGCGGATAAACACGGAAGCCGCACATCGAATCGCGAATCTGCAACGACAGGGTGTTGATCCACACCATCACGTGGGTCAGGTAGCGTGCGTACAAACGCCCTTTCGGCACGCTCTCGTCGAACAGCGGATAGCCGCAGATCATCGCCTCGGGATGAGCGCGGGATTCGCCGACGAAGCGCGCGACGTCGTGCAAATCGTGCTGGCCGTCGGCATCGACCTGCAAAGCATGGCTGTAACCCAGACGCGAGGCTTCACGCAGACCGGTCATCACCGCGCCGCCCTTGCCCTGATTGGCTGTGAGACGCACCAGGAAAACCCTGTCGCGCTCGGCCAGAGTGTCGAGCACCCGTGCGCAGGACTGCTCGCTGGCGTCGTCCACCAGAATGCACGGCAGACCTTGTGCAAGCAGGGCATCAACCACGGTGGTGATCGCGGTTTCGTGGTTGTACACCGGGATTACGGCGCAGGGGTTATGCATGGGCAGGCCCCAGGAGAATGCGTCCGCTGGAACACGTCGCCGTGTCGTTGCGATAGGCGAAGTACAACTTGCCGCGCTCGGCATCGAAACGCAGATGCAGCTGGATTTCATCACCCGGGCGCACCAGTTGCTGGAATTTCAGCACTTCCATTCCGGCAAACGCGCCGTCCAGCTTCAGCAACTGCCGACCCAGATTCAGCGCCCACTCCACCTGCACCACACCGGGCAACACCGGTGCCTTGGGAAAGTGTCCGCTGAAGTAGGCCAGATCCGGCGGCACGCTGAGTTGCAGGCTCCATTCGCCGTCGCTTGCGCTCTGCTCCAGCACTTCGGGGGCTTTCGGCCGTGCGGCCAGCAGCAGCGCTTCGACGTCGGCTTGCGCCAGTTTGCCCTGGCTGTTCAACGGCATCTGCCGCAGCAGGCGCCAGCGCCGGGGCAGGGCGAGGGCTTCGCAATGCTGGCTCAAATGTTTGCGCAGGGTTTCGGTCAGGTCGCGGCGACCGTGCTCGCGCAGGGCGAACAGGCCCGATTCGCTGAGCACCAGCAGCGCACCGAGCGAAGCGCGGTTTTCCTGCACGACACCGAGGCGCGCTTCGGCGACCCAGTCATGGGCTGCCAAGGCCTGCTCGAGCATCGGCAGCGAGATGCGTTTTTCTTCCAGTTTGACGATGCGGTCCAGTCGCCCCAGCAGTTCGAAGCGACCATCGGCGGCAATGCGTGCGGCGTCGGCGCTGTGTTCGACATGGCCGGCAGGCAGGTAAGGCGAAGAAATAAGCAGGGCGCCGTCGCTGTCCTGGCTCAGTTCGACGCCAGCAAACGGCCTCCACAACGAATCGCCCTGACGCCAGGCGATGCCGCCAGTTTCCGAGCTGCCGAGGATTTCCGTCGGCCATTGCTGCAAGCGCTGTTGCAGACTTTGCGCCGCTTCCGACGGCAACGCGCCCCCGGAGGAAAACACCCGGCGCACCGCGCTCAGGGCCGGCCAGTCGAGGTTGTCGCCCATGCGCTTGAGCAGCGCCGGGCTGGCGACCCAGGCAAAGGCCGGATGCTCGCGGCTGGCGCGTTGCAGGTCTTCGGAAAAGGCCAGTTGCCGGCGCACGAACGGGCGCCCGGCGCACAATGGCCACAACACGCGAAACAGCAGGCCATAGATGTGTTGGGTGGCGACACTGCCGATGATGCAGGCTTCACCGAGGTCTGCGCCCCACAACAGCTCCAGCGCTTCGACCTCGTTGGCCAATTGGCGCAGGGTCTTGTCGATGCGCTTGGGTTCGCCGCTGGAGCCGGAAGTGCACAGGCTCAGGCGGCATTGATCGAGATCCAGTTCTGCACCGGGCAGGCCGGGCTGAGTGAAGTCGTGCAACTGGGCGTCGCCGGGTTGATCGGTCAGCCATAGATCGACTTCCTGCGACCAGCGCTGACGCGTCTGCGCTTGCAGATCCGCCGGCAGCAATACGCTGACGCCGGCACGCCAGGCACCGAGCAGGGCGATGGCAAGGTCGGCGGCATCTTCCAGCTGCACGGCCAGCCTTTTCACGCCTCGGCTTTGCAGACCCGCGGCGACGCTCAAGGCCTGCGCTCGCAGTTGCGTGTGATCGAGTGCCGGCGCCTGGCAGATCGCCCGTGCCGGCAGTGCCTTGAGCAACAGCTGCTCAAGTTTTATCCAATTCATGTACGGCCTCTTACCCGTTGTCGTATCAGCCATTCAATGGCAAACATCAGGCCGATCAATCCGTAGGAGATCAGGCCGGTGTACAACATCCACCAATCCAGCGGCGCCCACAGGGTGAGGAGGGCGGCGCACAAACCGTTGCAGAAGAAAAACACGCTCCAGGCCAGCGTGACCTTGCGCGTATAGCGAATGGCAACCTGCGGCAGTTCCGGCTCGCGCAAGCGCGCCAGACGCTCGACCATTGGCGGGCCGTATTTCAGGCTGGCGCCGAACAGCACCAGCATGAATGCGCTGATCAGCACCGGGTACCAGCGCAGCAGCTGCGGGCTGTCGAACACCGCCAGCAGCAGGCAGAACACCATCGCCACGCACGCCATCCACAGGCTGCCGGGCTTGCGTTCGCCGGTCAGGGCGCGCGCCAGCCACAGGCTGCCCAGCAGCAGCGCAAATTGCCACGGGGCGAAATGCTCCATGCCGAAATACACCGCAAAGGGGTACAGCAGACCGGCCAGCAGCAGGCCCAGGCCGATCAGTCGGCTCATGCGGCCGGTTGAACCAGACGGAACACCGCCTCGACCACGTCACCGACGGTGCGCACCGATTTGAATTCTTCGGCGGCGATTTTCTTGCCGGTCTGGCGTTTGATGTGATCGATCAGGTCAACCGCATCGATGCTGTCGATTTCCAGATCCTGATACAGATTGGCGTCCATGCTTACGCGGGCCGGATCCAGCTCGAACAGCTCGACCAGGGCATCGCGCAGGGTGTTGAAGATATCGTCACGAGTTTGCATGGTCCGGTCTCAAGCTGCCTGTTTTGCCGTGACGAATGCCGCAAGGCTGGCCACGTTGGTGAAATGGTTGCGGGTGTCTTTGGCATCGGCGTCGATCTTGATGCCGTATTTTTTCTGGATCGCCAGGCCCAGTTCGAGCGCGTCCACGGAGTCCAGGCCGAGGCCTTCGCCGAACAATGTCTGCTCGTCGCCGATGTCCTCGGGGCTGATGTCTTCGAGGCCCAAGGCGTCGATGATCAGCAGTTTGATGTCACGCATCAGGCTAGCGGTGTTCTGATCGCTCATCTGCGGCGAGCTCCTTAATGAAATAGTCATGCAAATAATCGTTGAGCTTGCGCGAGGCCTGCGGTGCGGGGCCTTGCGCGGCGAAGGTCTGTGGGTCTATATCGGCCCCCACGCGAAAACTGAAGTGCACGCGGCGATGGGGGATGCGATACCACGGCTCGGCTTTGGTCAGGGTGGTCGGGCTGACCTTGATGATCACCGGGGTAACGATTTTCGCACCGCGCAGGGCAATTGCCGCCGCCCCCCGATGAAAGGCCGGCGCCTGCCCCGGCTGGGTGCGCGTGCCTTCGGGGAAGATGATCAGGGTCTGGCCGTCCTGCAACGACTGCGCGGCGGCGTCGAGCATATCCATGCTGCCGTCGTTGCTGATGTACTCGGTACGGCGCAGCGGGCCACGGGTGAACGGGTTTTCCCAGAGGGTTTTCTTCACTACGCAATTGGCGTGGCGCACCAGACCGATGAGAAACACCACATCGATCAGCGACGGGTGGTTGGCGATGATCATCTGCCCAGGTCGGCCGAGGCGCTCGGCACCCTCGATGGCGTAGGTGAGCACGCCGGTGCGGGCCATGAAACGCACGAAAAACCAGAACAAGCGACTGACCGTACGCCGCGCGCGCAGGCGATGGACCAACGCGTCACCGGGCAGGCAGGCGAGCAGCGGAAATACCAGCAGGCGCAGACACAGCCCGCCTAGCCCGAACAAGGCGAAGCTCGCAGCAGTGGCCAGCAGGCGCCAGTAGTAGGCGTCGCGGTGTTTGGCGGTCACGGGTTGCGATGCCAGGTCCATACACGATTTTTCCACGCATGTTGGCAGTCAGGTTGCTGGCCGAGCAGGGTTCGCAGCAGGTTGAGCGCGTGCGGCCAGTGCGCCTTTGACCGGGTTTCGGTGCTGCTGTTCAGGGTCAGCCGCCAGTCGGTACCGGGCGTGAGCAATAAACCCAGCGCATAAGGGAACGGCACATCATCGACCCACTGCGAATACGCCTCGGGCGGCTGCTCTTCGGTGATCACCAGCAGCACCGCCGGGGCGCCTTCATCAAGCAATGCCGCCGCTTCGAGCATGCCATGTTCCAGACCATCGCCAGCCGCCGCGAGGGCGGTCATTTCGCTGGTTTCACCGCGCATGATCGACCACAAACCAATGATCGCGTTATGCACTGAAAGGCTGAATTGGGTCGGCGACAAGGGCTGTTCGGTGGCCAGATCGCGGAGGATTTCAAACGTGCGTGGGGTTTCGCCGTGCCGCGAGACGAACACCAGTGGCAGATGGCCCCGGCCTTCGGCCAGCGGCCAGCCAACGCTGAAGGCCATCCGCGCCAGGCGGCTGAGGCGACGGCGTTGCATGGCCGGCAGAAACGACACATCGGGCGCGGCATCACTGCTCTGCAGCACGACCGGTTGTCGGCTCCAGGCCTGCCAGGCGTCCACGCTGTCGAGCCCCGGGGCCCACGCGCGCCATTGGGCGATGTTGAAGTTGATCACGGACATTCATCCCGCCCCTGCGGGCTTTCGTTGACGCGTTGAGTCGCCAGCGCCGCAGCAGGCTTGGCTTGGCGCAGGGCGCCGGGTGGCGCGCATTATCCCGGTGCGACGGGTGTGTAGCAAATGTTGGTTACATTTTGCCCAACAAAATGTACCGAGCGGTTCGCTGCATGGCTATCACTTGGCCATTATCCAGATTTGACGCGGCGTGTCTGTCAGGTGTCTCTGCGATGGCTGGCGGTTTTTTCCATGCCTGGGCGTCGATTTTTACACCTGACGGCGTAGTCCATGTCCGTGAAGGTAGCGAAGCGCGGTCACCGCCAACTACACTCGGTCATTCTTTGATACACGGAGGTTTGGTCATGCGGCGCGTGGTGTTCAATCAGAAAGGTGGCGTGGGCAAATCCAGCATCGCCTGCAATCTGGCGGCGGTCAGCGCCAGCGAGGGTTATCGCACGTTGTTGGTCGACCTCGATGCCCAGGCCAACTCCACTCAGTATCTGACCGGGCTCACCGGCGATGACATTCCGATGGGCATCGCCGATTTCTTCAAACAGACGCTGTCGTCCGGGCCGTTCTCGAAAAAGAATCAGGCGGACATCTACGAAACCCCGTTCGATAACCTGCACATCATTACCGCCACCGCCGAACTGGCCGACCTGCAGCCCAAGCTCGAGGCGAAACACAAGATCAACAAGCTGCGCAAGTTGCTGGACGAATTGTCCGAGGACTACGACCGAATCTATCTCGACACCCCGCCTGCGTTGAATTTCTACGCGGTATCGGCGCTGATTGCCGCGGATCGCGTGTTGATTCCCTTCGACTGCGACAGCTTTTCCCGTCAGGCCCTGTACGGCCTGATCGCCGAGATCGAAGAGTTGAAGGATGACCACAACGAAGGACTGGAGGTGGAAGGCATCGTGGTCAATCAGTTTCAGGCGCGGGCCAGCCTGCCGCAGCAGATGCTCGATGAGTTGATCGCCGAAGGCTTGCCGGTACTGCCGGTGTACCTGAGCAGTTCGGTGCGCATGCGCGAGTCGCACCAGGCCAGCATGCCGCTGATCCACCTCGACCCACGGCACAAGCTGACGCAGCAGTTTGTGGAACTGCACAATCTGCTGGAAGACCACTGATTCCCCGACTCACACGCAAATCCTGTGGGAGCGAGCCTGCTCGCGAAGAGGCCGGCACATTCAACATCGGCGCTGAATGATCGACCGCCTTCGCGAGCACGCTCGCTGCCACAGGGTGGTCTGTGTTGGGTCAGATGCCTTGGCTACGCAGCCACGCCATCAACTGCGGCAATGGCAACGCACCGCTCTGCCGCGCCACTTCCCTGCCGTTTTTAAACAGAATCAGACTCGGAATCGAGCGAATCCCCAACTGCGCCGACAACTGCTGATTCGCTTCGCTGTCGAGCTTGGCCAGCCGACACTTGCCCGCCAGCTGCGCCGCAGCCTGTTCGAACACCGGCGCAAACGACTTGCACGGCCCGCACCAGTCCGCCCAGACATCCACCAGTAACGGCAGATCGCCCTTGATCTGACTGGCGTAATCGCCCTGCTTGAGTTCGAAGGGTTTGCTCAACAACACCGCAGACTTGCAGCGCCCGCATTTGGGCTGGTCAGCCAGGCGCTCGGCGGGGATGCGATTGAGGCCGTTGCAGGTGGGGCAGGGGATGAGGAGTGGGGTGGTCATGATTGGTTCTCTGATAGGCAGTCTATAGAACTGATTTGGAGTCGATCTGCTAACTTATCAATGTCGCAACTGCTCACATTTTTCTTAAAACCGTTCCGGGATCGATGGCTAGTCTGAAGACCAATTCGGCGTTTTACGCTTGTCGTGAGGAGATCGCTTTGTCTTTATCTGCGTGCTACTTTTGTTGCACTAATCCAGGAATCGATGATTCCTATGCATCAAATCGGAGCGACATAATGTCCGTAACTTCCAAGATACGCCGCCAAGGCGGCGCTGCCGTCATTACGATTCCGCCCACGCTTTTAAAGTTGTTGCATCTGGAGGTTGGCGCACAGCTAGAGCTGAATGTGGTCGATGGCGAACTGATTGCTCGTCCAGCCGTAGCCGCTACCCGTAAGCGTTATAGTTTGTCAGAGCTACTCGAAGGCGCAGAAGAATTGCAGAAACTTAACGCCCAGACTAGCGAGACCCTTGAAGGTGATTCTGTCGGCCGGGAGCTGGGTTGATGGTGCGCCGACAGCCCCCTCAGCGGGGTGACGTTTACTGGATTGATCCAAACCCAGTGGCGGGGCGGGAGATGATGAACAGACATCGCTTTGTGGTGATCACGCCCAGAGAGATCAACGCATTGGGCGTGAGCATGACGGTGCCTGTTACTAGCGGTGGGAATTTCAGCCGGAATATGGGTTTGGCGGTCGCCATTACTGGCCACGAAACCAATGGTGTAGCGGTGTGTAATCAGGTTCGCAGTTTTGACATAGAACAACGGGTACGAGACGGCACGGCCAAATTCATCGAGCGACTGGATGACGTGACAATGTCTGACATCGTCGACCGTGTAATCAGTGCAATCGACCCGCTAAGCTGAAGCGCCTACGACGAACAACTGATCTCCATATGCTTGCCCCACTCTGGCGGTCGCTCGGCGTAATTTTCCATCCCCGGCTGCTCATCGAACGGTTTGCTCAGCACCGCATGCAGCCGGCGCACCTCGGAATAATCGCCTTGCTCAGCCGCATCAATCGCTTTTTGCGCAAGGTAATTGCGCAGGATGTACAGCGGATTGACGGCATGCATCCGTGCGCGGCGTTGTTCCTGATCGGCATTGCCGTCGCGGCCGACCCGGGCGACGTAGCGCTCGCCCCAGGCATCGAACCCTTTGATATCGACAAAGTCATCGCGCAGGTAGGCGATGGCCTGTTCGGCTGACTCTTCACCGAGGCGGCGGAAGAACAGCGTGTAGTCGACGCCGCTGTTCTGCATCAGTTGCAGCAGGTTTTCCAGCAGTTGCTGATCGTCGTCCTCGGCGGTGGTGAAGCCGAAGCGGCGGCGCATCAGGTCGAGGTAGTGCGCCTGGAACAGCGGCAGGTACAAGTCGAGGGTTTCACGCAGGGCCTCGACGCTGATGAACGGCGTCAGCGCTTGGGCGAGCGCGCTGAGGTTCCACTGGCCCACCGGCACCTGATTGCTGAACGAGTAGCGGCCCTGATCATCGGAGTGGTTGCAAATGAAATGCGCGTCGAAGTCATCGAGGAAGGCAAACGGGCCGAAGTCGAAGGTGATGCCGAGGATCGACATGTTGTCGGTGTTCATCACGCCGTGACAGAAGCCGTAGGCCTGCCACTTGGCGATCAGCTCGGCGTTGCGCTCGACGATCTCGCGAAACATCGCCAGATACGGTTCCGGTTGCTCCAGGCATTCGGGGAAGTGCATCGCCAGCACGTGCTCGCCGAGCTGTTTCTGCTGCTCGGGGCGTTTGGTGTAGTAGAAATATTCGAAGTGGCCGAAGCGGATATGGCTCGGCGCCAGACGCAGCACCATCGCCGCGCGTTCCTGCTTTTCCCGCCAGACCGGCGTGTCGGAGCCAATCACGCAGGCGGCCCGCGAAGACGGGATGTTCAGCGCGTACAGCGCTTCGGAAGCGAGAAACTCGCGAATCGATGAGCGCAGCACCGCGCGACCATCGCCCATGCGCGAAAAGGGCGTTTGCCCGGCGCCCTTGAGGTGCAGGTCCCAGTGCTCACCAGCGTTGTTGTACACCTCGCCCAGCAGCAGGCCGCGCCCGTCACCCAGTTGCGGGGTATAACCGCCGAACTGATGGCCGGAATACACCATCGCCCGTGGCTCGGCGTCGGCCCACAGCTTGTGGCCGCCAAACAGTTGCGCGAATTCTTCGGTGTCGGCGCTGGCCGCATCGAGATCGAGCAAGGCCAGAGCGGCCGGGCTGGCGACCACCAGACGCGGGTTGTCGATCGGCTCGGGCAGCACGTGCGCAGAGAACGCGTCGCCCAGGCGGGCAAAGCGGTTGTCGAAAGTCAGTTCGTCGAGGGCTTTCACGGGCCGGCTCCAGCAGAATGTCCGAGCATTCTGCTGGGACCATGTCGGTTAGTCGAGTTTGCTCGGTGGCGGTTCCTGCGACGGTTTCTGCCCGTCGACGATCGGCACGATGGTTTTGTTCTCGGGTTCCACCGGCACCATCTTGTATTCCTGGCCGTGAAGGTTCTTCAGATAAACCTCCATCTGCCGGAACGAGATGTTGATGTGCTGCTTCTTGAACTCGCGATTGATGAAGCGGTTGACCTCATCCAGCACCGGGTTGCGGTCGCCAAGATCGCGCACATGCATGCGCAGTTCGTGGTCGAGGGTACTTTCGCCGAAGTTGAGGAAGTACACGTGCGGCTCTGGTTCTTTGAGCACACGCGGGTTTTCCCGGGCCGCTTTGAGCAGCAGTTCCTTGACCAGATCCAGATCCGAGCCGTAATCGACGCCCAGTTTCAGCGTGACGCGGGTGATGGTGTCGGTCAGCGACCAGTTGATCAGTTGCCCGGTGATGAATGTCTTGTTCGGGACAATGATGTCCTTGCGGTCGAAGTCGGTGATGGTCGTGGCGCGGATGCGGATCTTGCTTACCGTGCCCGAGAGGTTGCCGATGGTGATGGTGTCGCCGATCCGCACCGGGCGTTCGAAGAGGATCATGATGCCGGAGATGAAGTTGGCGAAGATCTCCTGCATACCGAACCCCAGGCCTACCGACAGCGCCGCCACCAGCCACTGCAACTTGTCCCAACTGACGCCGAGGGTCGATAGCGTGGTGACGAAACCGACGCCCGCAATCACGTAGGACAGCAGCGTGGTTGTCGCATAAGCGCTGCCCTGAGCCAGATTGAGTTTGGACAGCACGAACACTTCGAGCAGACCGGGCAAGTTGCGCGCCAGCGCGAAGGTGATGCCGATGATGATCAGCGCGCCGAGCATGTCGCCGATGCTGATCGGCACCATGCTCATGTTGGCGCCGGTGCCGCTGGTGTATTCGTAGAGGGTGATGTTGTCCAGATACGAGAACACCGAAATCAGGTCCGACCAGACCCAGTACAGCGCCGCGATGAAGCCGCCGAGCAGGGCCAGACGAATCAGGCGCAGGGACTGCTCGTTGACCTTTTCGATGTCCAGGGTCGGCTCTTCGATCACCGCTTCGCCGTCGCCGGCCTCTTTCGCCGCCTGCCGCTTGGCCAGCGCGCGCTGGTAAGCCAGACGCCGCGCGGCAACGCTCAGGCCCCGCACAAAGGTGGCCTCGATCACCAGCCAGAACATCAGCAGGTACAGGGTGTTGATCAAGCGATCGCTGAGTTTCAGCGCGGTGTAGTAGTAGCCGAAGCACACCGCGACAAACAGGGCGATCGGCAGCAGGGTGAACATCACTCCGACGGCTTTGCGGAACAGCGAGGCATTCTGGTGCGTCGGGCTGCTGATCAGCAGGCGACTGAGCAGCCATGCCATCAAGGCGTAGCAGGTCAGCACCACCGGCATGCCGAGCACGTCATCGGCCAGCGCCGCCGGTTGCAACTCGGCGACGGCCACCACGGCGACCAGCGCCATTACTACCAGGCCGAGTCGACGCACCCAGCCCTGAAGGAACTCGACCTGCGGTTTTTCCCAGCGGAAGTGCAATTCCGCCACGCCACCCGGCGCGAGGATCCGGTACGCGGTGTAGAACACCAGCCAGGCCTGGCCCATCTGCAACAGCGCCGCGCCCATGTTGGCGTTCTGCCCCCGCGCGTCAATCTGCAAGGCCAGGCCGCACAGCGCCAGACCCAACGCCACCGGCATCGCCAACAGGATGTTGATCAGAATCGCCTGCGGCGTGTGCCACTGGCTGTCGCGCTTGAAGTGGCCGATGTCCTGGTGAACCTTGTTGAGTCGTCCGTACAGCGCCTTGCGGCGCCACAACAGGGCGCCGATCAGCAGCGCCAGAGGCAAGAACAGCAATGGCCGCTGGGTCAGGCCGTCAGCCAGTTCGCTCAGGCTCGATGCCCAAGGCAGGGTGTTGACCTGTCGCTCGAGACGCTCGGGCACACCGCGCATCCATTCCACATCCAGCGGTTTGTTGCTGGGGATCCAGAACATCTGTTCGTCGAGGGTCGCGCGCAGGCTTTGCGCGGTGCTCAGCAATTGTTTCTGGTTGAGCTGCAGGGTGATCGATTCATTGAGCATCGCGCTCAACTCGCGGTTCAGCCGCTCGAGCAGATCAGCGCGGGTGTTAGCCAGATCGAGCAGGCTTTTGCGCAATTGCGGCGTGACCTGCTCCGGCGGCTGCGTGGCCAGCAAATTGTCGACGTAGGTCGCCGGATTGCTCAGCAGCTCCCGCTGTTGGCTGACATCGAACTGATACAGGCGAATATCGGCAATCTGGTCGGCGAGGTCGCGGTCGACCTTCAAGTGCGGCAGCGCCTGCTTCTGTTTGTAGAGGATTTTCGACAGCAGCAGGCTGCCCTTGAGCACGTTGATTTGCTCGTCCAGTGCCGAATCGCTCTGGGTCAGGGTGTCGAGTTGCTGTTTGGTCTGCAGGTTCTGCTGCGTGACTTCGTTGAGACGGTCGGTGCTCTTGAGCAAATAGTCGGAAAGCTTGAGGTTGGTCGCGCTCTCGCTCGCCAGCAGGCTGCTGCCGCCGGCCTTCTGCGCTTCGATCGATTGCTGGGTAACGGTTTCCTGCGACTGCGCCAGACGTTTCTGGTTGATCAGGGTTTGCAGTTCCTGGATCTCGCGGTCGAGGCGGTCGGATTTCTCCGAAAGCAAGTCGTGCTGGGCATTGCCGAGATCCTGCAACTGGGTGTTGCCGGCCAGTTCCTGGCGGCGCAGCGGAATCAGCGCATTGAGTGCGGCCAGTTCGGCGTTCAACTGGTCGCGCTGTTCGGCGGTGACCGTTTTGCCGGTGTCCTTGCCGGATTTGAGGATGGTGTTGATCTGCTGGATGCGCGTCTGGCTGGCGGAAATTTCCGCCTGCGCACGCTCGGGGCGAGTCTGTGCGGTGATGATCAGGCTGTTGGCTTCGGCCAGGGCTTTTTGCAGATCGCTCTGCTGGGTCGAGCGATCGGTAAGGATCTGCTCCAGTTGCTGAATCGACTCCTTAGGAAAACGCTGCGCGACCGGCACCGGTGCGGTGGCCTTGAGGCGGCTCAGTTCGCGGGTATTTTCAATCGTCTGCTTCGGCGCGTTGGCCAGCTGACGCTTGAGATCGATCAGTTTCTGCTCGTAATCACGCTGGTTGTTCAGCTGATTGAGGGTGTTCTGCAGCACGGTCTGCAGGGTCTTCTTGTCGGCGTCCGGCAGTTTGCTGTCGGCCAGCTTGTCGAGGCTGGCCTGCACGGCATCGCTGGACGGTGGTTCGGCAGCATGCAGCGGGCCGACGACAAGACTGAGGCCCAGCAGGGCCGCGGCGAAAAAGGAGCGCAGGGTAGGCATAGAGACCGGTCAAGCAAGTGAGAGTGGGAGCAGTTTAGAGGAAGAGTCCGGGGCCCGGGCGACTTCCTTCGGGGAATCTGACGCCCACTTTGCCGATCTTGTTCCCGTCCATGACCGCCACCGTCCAGTGGGTGTTGTTCCACTCCACCTGGTCGCCGACGATGGGAGCACCCCCGACTTTTTGCGCAATGAACGCACCCAGGGTCATGTCCGGATCGATGCCTTCGGCCGGCAAGCCATACAGCGCTGCAACCGCTTTAAGCTGGGCGTCTCCTTCGAGCACGAAGTCGCCGAAGAAACGCAGATCGAGGCCGCGTTGCGGTGCCTGGCTGAACAGTTTGCCGAGGGCCGGCAAGTTGTGTTCATGGCCAATAACACACAGCAAATCATCGACTTCCAGCACCGTACTACCCGACGGATGGAGCAGTTGCTGGCCACGAAACAGCGCCGCGATGCGTGTGCCCTCGGGCATTTTCAGCTCACGCAGGGGCGAGCCGATGCACCATTTCTCCGCGCCGAGCTTGTAAACGAACAGTTCCCACTCGCTGGTGACGTGCACTTCCAGTGCCGCCCGGGAAATCGGCGCGGGTTCTGGCGGCACCGTCACCTTGAGCAATTTGGCCACCCACGGCAGGCTTGTGCCCTGCACCAGCAGCGACACCAACACGATGAAGAACGCCAGATTGAAATACAGCTGCGCTTGCGGCAGCCCGGCCATCAGCGGGAACACCGCGAGAATGATCGGCACCGCGCCGCGCAGGCCGACCCAGGAAATAAAGGCTTTTTCGCGACCGTGGAAGGCCTTGAACGGCAGCAGGCCGACCATCACCGACAGCGGCCGCGCGAACAGAATCATCCACAGCGCCAGACCGAGGGCGGGCAGGGCGATCGGCAGCAGATCGTGGGGCGTGACCAGCAGGCCCAGCACCAGGAACATGCCGATCTGCGCCAGCCAGGCCATGCCGTCGAGCATATGCAGAATGCCGTGGCGGCTGCGCACCGGGCGGTTGCCGATCACCAGACCGCACAGATAGACAGCGAGGAAGCCGCTGCCATGCAAGGCGTTGGTCAGCGCGAACACCACCAGACCGCCAGCAATGATCAGGATCGGATAGAGCCCGGCGGCGAGATTGATGCGATTGACCAGTTGCAGCATCACCCAACCGCCGCCCAGACCGATCACACCACCGATGCCGAATTCGCGGATCAGGTGGGTCAGCAGGCTCCAGTGCAGGCCGGTTTCGCCGCTGGCGAGCATGTCGATCAGGGTGACGGTGAGAAACACCGCCATCGGGTCGTTGCTGCCGGATTCGATTTCCAGACTGGCGCTGACCCGTTCGTTGAGGCCTTTACCGCCGAGCAGCGAGAACACCGCAGCGGCGTCGGTCGAACCGACGATGGCGCCGATCAGCAGGCCCTGAATCAGATTGAGGTCGAACAGCCACGCTGCGGCCATGCCGGTCAGCCCAGTGGTGATCAACACCCCGACCGTGGCCAGCGACAGCGCCGGCCACAAGGCCACGCGGAAACTCGACACCCGCGTACGCAAGCCGCCGTCGAGCAGGATCACTGCCAGGGCGAGGTTGCCGACCAGATAGGCCGTCGGGTAGTTATCGAAAATGATCCCGCCACCATCGACCCCGGCAGCCATGCCGACCGCGAGAATGATGACCAGAATCGGAATGCCGAGACGTGAAGAAAGAGAACTGACAAGAATGCTTGCGCCTACCAGCAACGCGCCGATCAAGAACAGGCTGTTGATGGTCGTCGCATTCAAAGGCAGTACTCCAGAAGCGTAAAGACGAGGCACAAACTGACCATGCAGTCTGCGTGCCAGCGATTCTAACCTGTTGAAATGTGATGCTGTCAAAAAGCTTTTCTGCAGAATCACCCTGGAAATGCGGCGAGTGATGACTGTGGCGAGGGGATTCATCCCCGTTCGGCGGCGCAGCCGTCGTAAAACCGCTGTACGCGGATCCTTAAAGGGAACCGCATACGCTGCTTTTGGGGCGGCTTCGCCACCCAACGGGGATAAATCCCCTCACCACAGGGGAAGCTCCAGCGAGGTGTGTTACAGGCTGAACCGCCCAACCATGTTGTTCAGATCCAGCGCCAAGCGCGACAGCTCATTGCTCGCCGCGCTGGTCTGATTCGCGCCGGTCGCCGATTGCACCGACAGATCGCGGATGTTGACCAGATTGCGATCGACTTCCCGCGCCACCTGCGCCTGCTCTTCGGCGGCGCTGGCGATGACCAGGTTGCGCTCGTTGATTTCGACGATGGCGCTGTTGATGGTGTCCAGCGACATCCCGGCGCCACGGGCGATGTTCAGCGTCGATTCGGCGCGCTCGGTGCTGTTGCGCATCGAATCCACGGCGTGTTCGGTGCCGCTCTGGATGCTGCCGATCATGCGTTCGATTTCGCTGGTCGACTGCTGGGTGCGATGGGCCAGAGCGCGCACTTCGTCCGCCACTACGGCGAAACCACGCCCGGCCTCACCGGCGCGCGCCGCTTCGATCGCTGCGTTCAATGCCAGCAGGTTGGTCTGATCGGCGAGGCCACGAATCACGTCGAGCACCTTGCCGATGTCGCGGGACTCATTGGCCAGGTCGCCGATCAGCGACGCGGTGCTCTGCACATCGGCGCTCATGCGTTCGATGGCGCTGACGGTTTCCTGCACCAGATCACGACCGTCGCCCGCCGAAGTGGTGGCGTTTTTCGAGGCTTCCGAAGTGCTGACCGCGTTGCGCGCGACCTCTTCGACAGCGCTGGTCATCTCATTGACCGCAGTGGCGGCCTGCTCGATTTCGTTGTTCTGCTGAGTCAAGCCGCGAGCACTTTCGTCGGTGACGCTGTTCAGCTCTTCCGCAGCAGACGCAAGCTGTGTGGCCGAACCGGAGATGCGCTGCAGGGTGTCGCGCAGCTTCGATTGCATCTTCGCCATCGCCGCCAGCAGGCGCCCGGCTTCATCTTCGCCGTCGACATGGATCGGCTGGGTCAGGTTGCCTTCGGCGATGGTTTCCGCCGCCTCCAGTGCCTTGGAAATCGGCTTGGTAATGCTCACGGTCAGCAACCAGGCGAACAGCAGGGTCAGGCCGCTGGCGATCACCAGCAGGGTCACCACCAGATTGAACGACAGCGAGTACTGATCCTTCGCGCCCTGATCAGTCTCGGCGATCTGCTGGGTGTTGATCTCCAGCAAGCGCGCCAGCGCGGTATTCACCGCTTCCGAATTGCTCAGCAAATCGCTGTTGAGCATCTGCCGCAACTCGTCGATCTGATTGTTGCGCGACAGGGTTTTCATGCGCTCTTCGAGCTGACGGTACTGCGCCAGCAATTGCACGTACTGATCGTACGCCGCACGTTCTTCAGACCCGGAGATCAGTGGCTCGTAGGCGCGTTGCGCATCGGCGATCTGGCGGTTGCGCATGTCGAACAGTTCGATGGTTTTCTGCTGCACGTCGGGCTCGCGGTTGATCAGCAAACGGTAGGACAGCACGCGCAGGCGCAGGGTCAGCTGGGTGAATTCGTCCAGAGCCTTGATCGACGGCACGCTGGCGGTAGCGATGTCTTCGCCGGCCGCGCGGATCTTGCTCATCTGGTTCAGCGCAAACACGCCGAGGATCAACATCAGGCCGCCGATCAGGGCGAAGCCGGTGAACGCCCGTGGGGCGATATTCATATTGCGAAGGGACATGGGCGGATACCGAAAAGGGCCGCATCCATGCGGGCTGAGACTGCTGTATGGGTGACTTATCGGTCATACGACTAAAGTCTTGAGGTGGTGTGCGTATTTGTCGCAGACAGGCTTGAGCGACGAAGTGCAGGAACCAGATCGATCAATCACAGTCTTTTAAACTCGCGAGAAGCTTCGCCACCCAGGAAAATCAAGGCCTTGCGCCGGTTTAACCCTGGCATCCGTGGTGACTTTTCTTTATCGTACGCGCCCTTTGAAAAACGCTTGGAAGATCAAAATGTTGGAAGCATCCCTCAGCCAATTGGAACAGCTCGTCAGCGACCTGGTGCAACAGAACCAGACCTTGCTGCAGACCAACCAGACCCTGTCCACGGAACTGGCCCAGGCCAAGGATGAAAACGAAAACCTGCAGCTGAACCTGATGGAGCAGGAAGAAAAACACGGCGCCACCGCCGCGCGCATTCAGGCGCTGGTTGATCGCGTCAATGCCGGTCCTGTCAGCGCATGAACCACGGCACAGCAGGGGTAAAAGTCATCTCCATTCTCGGCGAGGACTATTCGATCAAGGCACCGGCCGGGGAAGAACAGACCCTGCTGGACGCGGCGATGATGCTCAAGGCCACGCTGGAAGACACCAAGCGCAAATACCCGACGCTGATCGGCGACCGTTTGCTGGTGCTGGCGGCGATGAATCTGTGCTCGCAGCAGATCGAAATGAAGAAGCAGCACAAAGAAGAACTCGAGCGTTATCAAGAGCAAGTCAGCGCCACGGTCGAGACGATTGCCAAGACCATCAGTCAGGGCTGATGGGGTTGCGCACAACCAGGGAATAGATTGTCGGTTGGCTTGTATACAATCGGCACGGCTGTTGCAGTATTTCGGCCACTTATTCCTTGGGGGTGCTCCATGCAGTGGTGGCGACGCAGTATTCAGTGGCAGTTGATTCTCGGCATGGGCGCGGCCCTGCTGATCAGCATCGTGATTGTGGTTGGCATTTATACCCTGGTGGTCAACCGCCTCGCCCAGAGCTATCTGGTCGAACAAGCGCTGCCGTCGAGCATTGAAGCGACGCGCAACGATATCGAACGCATCCTCGTGCAACCGCTCACCGCCGCCAAGGACATCGCCAGCAACACCATGGTGCGTGACTGGCTGGCGACAGGCGAGGACAGCAGCAAAACTGCGCTCTTCGCCCAGTATCTGGAAGGCATCCGCGCCGAACACAAGGCCTTCACTGCGCTGATCATCGGCACCGAATCCAACCACTACATCACCGAAAAAGGCCTGGATCGCACCCTCAGTCGCGCGAAACCGGCCGACGCCTGGTTCTATTCCTTTCTCGACAGCAATCAGCCGCGCACCCTCAATATCGACAACGACGCCGCCACTGGCGAGCTGGCCCTGTTCATCGATCTGAAGGTCGAGCAGGCCGGTAAAGTCGTCGGTGTCGCCGGGCTGGGGCTGAGCATGAAAGAGCTGTCGGAGCTGATCCACAATTTCAGTTTCGGTGAACGCGGCAAGGTCTATCTCGTGCGTTCCGACGGTCTGATTCAGGTCCATCCTGAGGCGCAGTTCAGCGGTAAACGCACCTTGACCGAGCAGATCGGTGCCAATGCGGCGCAAGCGCTGATGGGGCACAAGGATGCAGTCAACAGCAGCTTCCAGCGCGACGGTGAAGACTTCCTCGCCTTCAGCCTGCCGCTGCGCGATCTCGGCTGGACGCTGGTGGCCGAAGTGCCGCAGTCGCAGATCTACGCCGAAGCACGGAAAGCGATGTGGATGAGTGGCGGCATCGGTCTGGTGGTGGCGTTGGTCTGCCTGGCGTTGGTGGTGTGGCTGGCGCAGGGGCTGGTGCGACCGATTCGACAAGTAACACGGGCGCTGGTGGCCATCGGTAGCGGTGGTGGAGATTTGACTCACCGGTTAGATTCCAGCCGTGCCGATGAGCTGGGCGACCTCGCGCGCGGCTTCAACCGTTTCCTCGATAGCCAGCGCGCGATGATCGGTGAAGTGCTGACCACCAGCGAGCGCCTGCGCACGGCCGTAGGGCAAGTGGCGACGGTGGTGGACAACACCGCCGAGCGTTCCGGCCGGCAGCAGGAAATGACCGACATGGTAGCCACCGCCGTCCACGAAATGGGCCTGACCGTGCAGGAGATCGCCCAAAATGCCGGCAACGCCGCGCTTGCCTCGCAAACCGCGCGCGATGAGGCGTTGCAGGCACGGGAAGTGGTCGGTGGCTCGATCCGTCATATCGAAAGCATGTCCGACGAGATCGGCGTGGCGGCAGGGGCGGTGGGTGAGCTGGCGCAGCAAGTGGCGTCGATCGATTCGGTGCTGGCGGTGATTCGTGGCGTTTCCGAACAGACCAATCTGCTCGCGCTCAACGCCGCCATCGAAGCTGCCCGCGCCGGCGATATGGGCCGTGGCTTCGCGGTGGTCGCCGATGAAGTGCGCACCCTCGCGCGCAGGACCCAGGCCTCGACCGACGAAATTCAACTGATGATCGGCAGCCTCAAGCAAGGCGCGGAAAACGCCGTGTCATCGATGCGCACCGGCCAGGCCGCGACCGGCACCGGGGTTGAATCGAGCCAGCGTACCGGCGCGTCGCTGACGGCGATCACCGGCCAGGTTGAGCGCATCAGCGATATGAACCATCAGGTGGCGACGGCGACCGAAGAACAGTCGGCGGTGACCGAAGAGATCAACCGCAACGTGCAGGGGATTTCCGATCTGGCGCGGGCGACGGCGGGGGAGGTCAGGGCTTGTCGCGAAGACTGCCAGATGTTGCAGAAACTGGCGGATGATCTGGCGCGGCAGATGGGTGGGTTCAAGTTGAGCTAAAGGATCAAGATCAAAAGATCGCAGCCTTCGGCAGCTCCTACATTGGAATGCGTTTCCTGTAGGAGCTGCCGAAGGCTGCGATCTTTTGCTTTTAGAACCACGCGTCCTGCATCGCCAGACACGTATCATCCCGCGCCTCCAGCAAGTCCAGCTCATGCTGGCAACCCGGCACTTCCCATGTCAGGAAATACCGCGCCGCCTGCAACTTGCCCTTATAGAAGTCGACATCCGCCGCATTCCCTTTGGCCAGGCCTTCCTCGGCGCGAATCGCCTGCTCCAGCCAGCGCCAGCCGATCACTGCGTGGCCGAACACTTTCAGGTACAGCGCCGAGTTCGCCAGGCTGCTGTTGACCTTGCCTTGGGCCAGATCGGTGAGCAGGCCGATGGTCACGGTTTGCAGGCGGGCAACGAGTTTTTCCAGTGGTTCGCGCAGTGCGCTCAGCGAGTCGTACGCAGTCGCGCGTTCGGCCGTGTTGGCGATCAACCGAATCAGTTGCTTGAGACCGGCGCCACCGTTCTGCGCCAGTTTGCGCCCGAGCAAATCCAGTGACTGGATGCCGTGGGTGCCTTCGTGGATCGGATTCAAGCGGTTGTCGCGGTAGTACTGCTCCACCGGGTACTCACGGGTGTAGCCGTGGCCGCCAAGAATCTGGATCGCCAGTTCGTTGGCTTTGAGGCAGAACTCCGAAGGCCAGGATTTGACGATCGGCGTCAGCAGGTCCAACAGCTCATGAGCCTGTTTGCGTTCGGCTTCGGTTTCCAGCGTGGTGGTGTCATCGAACAACCGCGCGGCATACAGGCCGAGGTCAAATGCCCCTTCGACGTAGGACTTCTGCGTCAGCAACATGCGTCTGACATCGGCGTGCTGAATGATCGCCACCGGCGCTGTGCTTGGATCCTTGCTGTCCGGCACCCGGCCCTGCGGCCGCTCACGCGCATATTCCAATGAGTACAGGTAACCCGCATAACCGAGCATCACCGCGCCCATGCCGACGCCGATTCGTGCTTCGTTCATCATCTGGAACATGTAGCTCAAACCATGGTGCGGTTTGCCTACCAGATAGCCGACGCACTCGCCGTTATCGCCGAAGTTAAGCGCCGTCGATGTGGTGCCGCGCCAGCCCATCTTGTGGAACAAGCCGGCGAGCAGCACGTCGTTGCGCTGGCCGAGGCTGCCGTCGTCGTTGACCAGAAACTTCGGCACGATAAACAGCGAAATACCTTTCACCCCCGGTGGGGCGTCGGGCAGTTTGGCCAGAACCATGTGCACGATGTTTTCCGACAGCGGATGGTCGCCACCGGAAATGAAAATCTTGTTGCCCTTCAGGCGATAGGTGCCGTCGGATGCAGGCTCGGCGCGGGTACGAATATCCGACAGTGACGAACCGGCATGCGGCTCGGTCAGGGCCATGGTGCCGAAGAAGCGTCCGTCGATCATCGGTTGCAGGAAGCGCTGTTTCTGCTCTTCGCTGCCGAAGCTCTCGATCAGATTGGCCGCGCCCATGGTCAGGAACGGGTACGAGGTCGACGCTGCGTTGGCGGACTGAAAATGCGCGAAGCAGGCTTGCGACAGCAGGGTCGGCAATTGCATGCCGCCGGCCTCGAAGCTGCGTGCGGCGTTGAGGAAGCCGGCCTCGAGAAAGGCATCCACCGCCGGTTTCACTTCGGGAATCAGAATGGCCTGGCCATCTTCATAGCGCGGCTCGTTTTCATCGCCCTTGCGGTTGTGCGGGGCGAAATACTTTTCGGCGATGTTGCGCGCGGTGCCGATTGCGGCGTCGAAGGTCTCGCGATTGTGCTCGGCAAAGCGCTCGCGCCGGGTCAGGCCCTCGGCATCGAGGACTTCGTACAGCTCGAAAGCCAGATTGCGGGAACTGAGCAGCGTCTCGGACATGGCGGCTTACCTGGAAATTGGGTTGGGCCGAGTCTAGGCGTGCTGATAAAGACTGAACAGGATGATTGATAAGCGTGATGTTGGAGCCGCGCGCGGACTTAACAAACACCGAAAACAACTGTGGGAGCGAGCCTGCTCGCGAAAGCGGTGGGTCAGACAACATTGATGTCGACTGAAACGCCGTCTTCGCGAGCAGGCTCGCTCCCACAGAGTATTGCGTACCAGGCGACCATCGGGGTCGCCTGGATTTACAGCGGTTTAACCGATCGTCATCAAGCTGGCATTACCCCCCGCCGCAGCGGTGTTCACGCTCAATGCCCGTTCGATCACCAGACGCTCCAGGGCAATGTTGGTCTCGCCCTGGGACAGGCCCTGAACGCCAACGATTGCACCGCCACGCTGGGCGATCTGCTGGCAGACGCCGCGCAACTGGTCGGAGTGGCCGTGATGCAGCACGGCATCGAACACCACTTCGTCCTTGTTCCAGTCGGCAACGCGTTTGATCCGCGCCTGCACTTCCTTCGGCAGACGGGCGAACAACGACTTGGTCAGCTCGGTTTCCGGCCACACCGCCGAACCGCCCACCGCCAGCACCGCCGCCAGTTGCGTCAGCAGATCACCTTCAACTTCCGCCAGGCACAGCACGTGCTCGCGCGGCAGGATCGCGTAGCTGTTTTTCTCGCCGGTGGGACCTGCCAGCACGCGGGTGATGCCGCTCTGCGATTGCGCTGCGTATTGCACGCACAGGGTGCTCAGGTCGGCGAACTTGTTGTTGTCGGCCCAGGCTTTCAGCGCGTTCAACGATTGGCTCATGGCATCGCGCAAACGCACGTCCGGGGCGACGATGGCATCACCGCGGGCGAAGGATTGTTCGATGGCGTCGGCAGGACGCGTCGACAGCAGGCGGTACAGATACAGCGGGCCGCCGGCTTTCGGGCCAGTACCCGACAGGCCTTCGCCGCCGAATGGCTGCACGCCGACCACGGCACCGACGATGTTGCGGTTGACGTAGACGTTACCGGCGTTGACGTTGTCGATCACCTTGGCGATGGTCTCGTCGATGCGCGTGTGCACGCCCAGCGTCAGGCCATAACCGGAGGCATTGATCTGGCCGATCAGTTGATCCAGCTCTTTGCGCTTGTAGCGCACCACGTGCAGTACCGGGCCGAAGATTTCGCGTTGCAGTTCGTCGAAGCTTTCCAGCTCGATCAGGGTCGGCATGACGAAGGTGCCGCGCTTGACCTCTTCGCTGTCGGCAATCGCCACCTGGTAAACATTGCGACCTTTGTCGCGCATGCCCTGGATGTGCTTGTCGATGCCCGCCTTGGCTTCGGCGTCGATCACCGGGCCGATGTCCACGGACAGACGCTCCGGGTTGCCGAGACGGCTTTCGGCCATGGCACCTTTGAGCATTTCGATGACGCGATCGGCGGAATCTTCCTGCAGGCACAGTACCCGCAGCGCCGAGCAGCGCTGACCGGCGCTGTCGAAGGCCGACGACACCACGTCGATCACCACTTGTTCAGTCAGTGCCGAGGAATCGACGATCATCGCGTTCTGGCCACCGGTTTCGGCGATCAGCGGAATCGGACGGCCCTGGCTGTCGAGACGGCCAGCGATGTTGCGTTGCAGCAAGCGCGCGACTTCGGTGGAACCAGTGAACATCACGCCTTTGACGCGTTCGTCACCGACCAGACCGGCGCCGACGGTTTCACCACGGCCCGGCAGCAGTTGCAGCACGCCTTCCGGGATGCCGGCTTCGAGCATCAGGCGCACAGCCTGAGCCGCTACCAGCGGAGTCTGCTCGGCCGGTTTGGCCAGTACCGGGTTGCCTGCGGCCAGAGCGGCAGCGACTTGACCACTGAAAATTGCCAGCGGGAAGTTCCACGGGCTGATGCACACCACCGGACCGAGTGGGCGGTGGGCGTCGTTGCTGAAATCGTTGCGCGCCTGCACTGCGTAATAACGCAGGAAATCGACGGCTTCGCGGACTTCGGCGATGGCGTTGGCGTAGGTCTTGCCGGCTTCGCGAGCCAACAGGCCCATCAGCGGCTGGATCTCGCCTTCCATCAAGTCAGCGGCACGTTCCAGAATTGCCGCACGTTCGGCCGGCGGGGTGGCCTGCCAGATCGGCGCGGCGTTCAGCGCGCATTGAATGGCGTTGTCGACGTCTTCGACGGTAGCTTCTTGAACGTGACCGACCACATCGCGGTGATCGGACGGGTTCAGCACCGCAACCGGCGTTTCGTTGCTGGAAGCGCAACCAAGCATCGGCGCGGCTTTCCAGTCATTGTGCGCGGTGGCGAGCAGGGCGCAGGACAGCGAGGCCAGGCGATGTTCGTTGGCCATGTCGATGCCGCTGGAGTTGGCGCGCTCGGCACCGTACAGATCACGCGGCAGCGGAATGCGCGGGTGCGGCAGGCCGAAACCGCCTTCCACGGTGGCCATCTGCTCGATCTGTGCCACCGGATCGGCCACCAGTTCCTGAATCGAAATCGACTGGTCGGCGATGCGGTTGACGAACGAAGTGTTCGCGCCGTTTTCCAGCAAGCGACGTACGAGGTAAGCCAGCAGGGTTTCGTGAGTGCCGACCGGTGCGTACACGCGGCACGGACGGTTCAGCTTGCCCTCGGAAACCTTGCCGACAACCTGTTCGTAGAGCGGTTCGCCCATGCCGTGCAGGCACTGGAATTCGTACTGGCCCGGGTAATAGTTCTGACCGGCGATGTGGTAAATGGCCGACAGGGTGTGGGCGTTGTGCGTAGCGAACTGCGGATAGATGACTTCCGGTACCAACAGCAGTTTGCGTGCGCAAGCAATGTAGGAAACGTCGGTGTACACCTTGCGGGTGTAGACCGGATAGCCTTCCAGGCCTTCGACCTGGGCGCGCTTGATTTCGCTGTCCCAGTACGCACCTTTTACCAGACGGATCATCAGGCGATGACGGCTGCGGCGGGCCAGATCGATCACGTAGTCGATCACGTACGGGCAACGCTTCTGGTAAGCCTGGATGACGAAACCGATGCCGTTCCAGCCGGTCAGTTGCGGCTCGAAGCACAGACGTTCGAGCAGATCCAGCGACAGCTCGAGCCGGTCGGCTTCTTCGGCGTCGATGTTCAGGCCGATGTCGTATTGCTTGGCCAGCAGGGTCAGCGACAGCAGACGCGGGTACAGCTCGTCCATCACCCGCTCGTACTGCGCACGGCTGTAACGCGGGTGCAGTGCCGAGAGCTTGATGGAAATGCCCGGGCCTTCATAAATCCCACGGCCGTGGGACGCTTTGCCGATCGAGTGGATCGCCTGTTCGTACGAGGCCAGGTATTTCTGTGCGTCGACTTCGGTGAGTGCCGCTTCACCGAGCATGTCGTAGGAATAGCGGAAGCCTTTGGCTTCGAACTTGCTCGCATTGGCCAGCGCTTCGGCGATGGTTTCGCCGGTAACGAACTGCTCGCCCATCAGGCGCATGGCCATGTCGACGCCCTTGCGGATCATCGGCTCGCCGCTCTTGCCGATGATGCGGCTCAGCGACGAAGTCAGGCCGGCTTCGTTGTGGGTGGAGACCAGTTTGCCAGTCAGCAGCAGGCCCCAGGTCGCAGCGTTGACGAACAGCGAAGGGCTGTTGCCCAGGTGCGGATGCCAGTTGCCGGTGCTGATCTTGTCGCGGATCAGCGCATCGCGGGTGCCTTTGTCCGGGATGCGCAGCAGCGCTTCGGCCAGGCACATCAGCGCCACGCCTTCCTGGGACGAGAGGGAGAATTCCTGCAACAGACCTTGAACAATACCGGCACGACCGCCGGCACTTTTCTGGTTACGCAGTTTTTCGGCGATGGTCGCGGCGAGTTTGTTGGTGGCTTCGGCCATCGGTGCCGGCAGGCGCGCCTGCTCGATCAGCATCGGCACCACTTCCGGCTCAGGGCGGCGGTAGGCGGCGGTGATCGAAGCACGCAGAACCGATTGCGGCAGGATGCTTTCAGCGAATTCGAGGAAGCATTGGTGAGCGTGATCGGTCTGCACTTCGCCTGCGTCATCGGCGTCTTTGGCGGTCAAACCGTTCAACTCGGTCAGGGTTGCACCACCCTCGAGTTTTTCCAGGTAATTGAAAATTGCCTGCTTGATCAGCCAGTGCGGCGTGCGATCAATCGAGGTTGCGGCAGCCTTCAGGCGCTCGCGGGTCGGGTCATCGAGTTTGACCCCAAGGGTGGTGGTAGCCATATTTTTATCCTCATGGTTGCCACAGTTGCGTGGCATCAGCTGGCCGCAAGATTAGCCGTGCGTTGAATGAGGTGCAACCGGGTGCAACCCTTTTTTTGCCGGAATAATACGCAGCTCGTCAGGAAATAATTTCTGGTACGAAAGTGCTGCTCCTGCTTGGTGCTTTTGCTTCTAGCAAAGAGCCATGACTGCCACAAAAGGGAGCAAAAACGGGGCGATCGTCGATTAATCCGACTGGGTGCAACTAATTCTCGCGAAACTGGTTGCACCTTATTTGCTTTGTTGCATAGCATTCGCCGCCAAGGTGCAACCGGGAATAACCCGGTGCATCGGCTGATGGCTTTCCTGGGGAAACATCAGTCTTAAATGCGCGGAATCCCGGATCGTCTGCCAAACGTCGTCGTTTGCGAGCGGTTCACCACCGCCGCTACATAAAAACAAAGCCAGGGCGTAACTCAATGAGCGTAAGCAATCCAACCCTGATCACGTTCGTGATCTACATCGCAGCAATGGTGCTGATCGGCTTGATGGCCTATCGCTCCACCAACAACCTTTCCGACTATATTCTCGGTGGTCGCAGCCTCGGCAGCGTAGTCACCGCGCTGTCTGCCGGTGCCTCCGACATGAGCGGCTGGTTGCTGATGGGCCTGCCGGGCGCCATCTACATGTCCGGTCTGTCCGAAAGCTGGATCGCCATCGGCCTGATCGTCGGTGCCTACCTGAACTGGCTGTTTGTCGCCGGCCGTCTGCGTGTGCAGACCGAGCACAACGGCGATGCCCTGACTCTGCCGGATTACTTTTCCAGCCGTTTCGAAGATAAAAGCGGCTTGCTGCGGATTATCTCGGCGATCGTGATTCTGGTGTTCTTTACCATCTACTGCGCTTCCGGCATCGTCGCTGGTGCCCGTCTGTTCGAAAGCACGTTCGGCATGACCTACGAAACGGCGCTGTGGGCCGGTGCTGCGGCGACGATTGCCTACACCTTCATCGGCGGTTTCCTCGCGGTGAGCTGGACCGACACCGTCCAAGCCACGCTGATGATCTTCGCGCTGATCCTTACGCCGATCATCGTCCTGCTGGCCACAGGCGGCGTTGACACCACGTTCCTCGCCATCGAAGCGCAAGATCCAAGCAACTTCGACATGCTCAAAGGCACCACCTTCATCGGCATCATCTCGCTGATGGGTTGGGGTCTGGGCTACTTCGGCCAGCCGCACATCCTCGCGCGTTTCATGGCGGCGGATTCGGTGAAATCGATCGCCAAGGCGCGTCGCATTTCCATGGCCTGGATGATCCTGTGCCTGGGCGGCACCGTTGCGGTGGGCTTCTTCGGTATCGCCTATTTCTCGGCGCACCCGGAAGTCGCCGGTCCTGTGACCGAGAACCCGGAGCGCGTGTTCATCGAACTGGCGAAAATCCTCTTCAACCCATGGGTAGCCGGTGTACTGCTGTCGGCCATTCTGGCTGCGGTGATGAGCACCCTGAGCTGCCAGTTGCTGGTGTGCTCGAGCGCCCTGACCGAAGACTTCTATAAAGCCTTCCTGCGCAAATCCGCTTCGCAACTGGAGCTGGTCTGGGTCGGTCGTGCCATGGTGCTGCTGGTAGCCCTGATTGCTATCGCGCTGGCTGCCAACCCGGAAAACCGCGTATTGGGCCTGGTGTCCTACGCCTGGGCCGGTTTCGGTGCTGCATTCGGTCCGGTGGTGCTTATTTCGGTGGTCTGGAAAGACATGACCCGCAACGGCGCACTGGCCGGTATTCTGGTCGGCGCGATCACCGTGGTGGTCTGGAAGCATTTCGAACTGCTGGGTCTGTACGAAATCATTCCGGGCTTCATCTTCGCCAGCCTGGCCATCTACTTTGTCAGCAAGGCGGGTGAGCCGACTCGCGGCATGGTTGAGCGTTTCGAGGCAGCGGAAAAAGACTTCCATCTGAACAAGTGATGGACTGAGCTTCGGCTCACATGAAAACGGCCCGTTTCCTACAGGAAGCGGGCCGTTTTTTGTTGCCTGTAATTCTTCAACAACACTGGAGAACCCTGTGGGAGCTGGCTTGCCAGCGATGACGGAGTGTCAGTCAGCGATAAGTTGAATGTGCCGACCTCATCGCTGGCAAGCCAGCTCCCACAGGGTGGGTGGCAGGTTTGATTGAATTGTCTGTAGTCGAACGGCCGAATTAACAAGGTCCTTTCAGCAATCCACGTAGGGCAAATCTGAATTTCCCGTCACCTGCTCAGCACCCCTTGCCCCTCATGCAGAATCGCCCGCCCTCACACTGCAGAGAGACATCGGATGTTCGCGCCTGCCAATCAACCGCGTTTCACGTTGACACTCGAAGGCGCCCGGCATGACCTCAAAGTCCTTGAGTTCACGGGCAGGGAAGCCATCAGCCAACCTTTTCGCTTCGAGCTGGAACTGGTCAGCGAGCGGCCGGACCTGGATCTGGAAAGCCTGCTGCATGGTCAGGCGTTTCTAAGTTTCGATGCTCAGGGTTGCGGTATTCATGGTCAGATTTATCAGGTCGGGCAGGGCGATTCCGGGAAACGTCTGACACGCTATCACCTCAGCCTTGTCCCGCGTCTGACGTATCTGGGGCATCGCATCAACCAGCGGATTTTTCAGCATCAGAGCGTGCCGCAGATAGTCACGCAGATCCTCAAGGATCATTCGATCCTGCGCGATGCCTTTGAATTTCGCCTGGGCAGCGAATACCCGGAGCGCGAGTACTGCGTGCAATACGCCGAAAGCGATCTGGCCTTTATCCAGCGCCTGTGTGCCGAAGTCGGCATTCATTACCACTTTCAGCACAGCCCCGAAGGCCATTTGCTGGTGTTCGGCGACGACCAGACTGTGTTCCCCAAGCTGCCCGAGCCGACGCTGTATTTGCCGGGCAGCGGCATGTCGGCTGGCGCGCCGGCGATTCAACGGTTCAACGTGCGCGTGGAAACCCGCACCAGCGTCGTCACCCGGCGCGACTACAACTTCGAAAAACCACGCCTGTCTCTGGAAAGTCGCAGTGACGGCGAGCAGCGTCCGGTGCTGGAGGACTATCACTTCCCCGGCCAATTCAGTGATCGTGAAACCGGCAGACACCTGACGCGCCGTGCGCTGGAACGGCACGTTGCCGATTACCGTCAGGCCGAGGGCAGCAGCGACGAGTCTTCATTGGTCTGCGGGCATTTTCTGCAACTCACCGAGCATCCGCGCAGCGACTGGAATGATCTGTGGTTGCTCACCTGTGTCGAGCATCGCGGCCGTCAGCCGCAGGTGCTTGAGGAATCGGTGACCAGCGATGGCGAATCCTTCCAGGGCTACCGCAATACTTTCGTCGCCACGCCGTGGGACGTGGTCTTTCGTCCGGCGCTGTGCCTGGAAAAACCGCGCATGTCGGGCTATCAACCTGCCGTGGTCACCGGCCCGAAAGACCTGGAAATCCATTGCGATGAATATGGCCGGGTCAAAGTGCAACTGGCCTGGGATCGTGATGGCGAACTCAATGAGCACTCCAGTTGCTGGCTGCGCGTCGCGACCGGTTGGGCTCACGATCACTATGGCAGCGTGTTGATTCCGCGAGTCGGCATGGAAGTGCTGGTCGGCTTTATTGATGGCGATGCCGACAAGCCGCTGGTCATGGGTTGCCTGCCGAATGCGGCAACCCCGGTGCCGCTGGATCTGCCGGCAGACAAGACCCGAAGCGTGTTCCGCAGCCAGAGCAGTCCCGGCGGTGGCGGTTATAACGAACTGCGCATCGAGGATAAAAAAGGCGCCGAGGAAATCTACCTGCGTGCCCAGCGCAACTGGACCCAGCATGTGCTCAATGACCAGCAGTTGCAGGTTGATAATCAGCGCAGTGTGGTGGTCACAGGGACTGCCCGCCATGAACTCAAGGCCGACGAACAGCGCATCACCCACGGCCAGCGCCAGACCGAGGTCCGACAGGATGATCATTTGTCCGTGCTTGGCGACCGACAGGTTCGGGTAAACAGCCAGGCCACCAGCGCCTCGGCGCAGATCCATATCAGCGCAGGCCAGCAAGTGGTCATTGATGGCGGCGCGAGCGCGACGATTCAGGCCGGCGGACAGTGGATCAACATTGGTCCCGGCGGAATTTTCAGCAGCGTGCCGATTGTTGTGGGCGGCGCGCCAATGGCGGCAACGAGTGCGGCACCGGTGGTGCCGGGATTGCCGGAGAAACTGGCCGCTGCGCCGACGGCGATTCTCACCGCCGCACAGATCATGAGTCTCAAAGGTGATGCGCCATTCTGCGAGGAGTGTGAGCGTTGTAAGGATGGTGTTTGTGCAGCGTGAGGAATTGACGCCCGAACAATGGCTGGCCCGGCAGCCGCTGCATGCGTCGGAACAACTGTTCGCCATTTTCAGTCGCGCCAGCGACGCCGATGCCTTCAAAGCCTGGCAGGGGATAGCGAATCCGGTCTGGGCCGAGACCATTTATGCCGAGTGGGACGCGGTGATGCCCTACGTGGGAATTGTCGCTGCAGACAGTGAGTTTTTACGTTGGGTGGCGGAAACAGAATCCCGGGATTGGGGATGGTTGGCGGTGTCTTCGGCGGATCTTGACGTGCTGGTCGAGCATTTCCGCAGCCTCACTCAGGTGCTGATGCCGGACGGTAAAACCGTGTTTTTCCGCTTTTGGGATGGTCGGTTTCTGCTGCCTCTTTTGCACTCTGACGAGGTCATTCCCGCGCAATGGCTGCCAGTCGTTTCACGAGCCTTGATCAATGGCCAGGCCATTGAAATCGGGGGCCGTGCGCTGGTTTCGGGGCGGGTCTTTCCGTGGTGGAGCGTGCCGCAATCGCTCTTGGCGCAGACTGATGCAAGCGTACGCATCGCCAATGCTTTGCAATGGCTGAGCGAGGAGCAACCGGCCGTGTTCGAGGCGTTTCCCGAGGCTGTTTTGCGCTGCAAGGTCGGGCAGTTTTTCAAATTATCGATGTCGGAAGATTCGTCACGATCGGCGCTTCTGGAGTTTTTGCTGGCAGAGACAGAGTGAAATTTCGGGGCAAACGCTTCGGACGTTTCCTTCGAATCGCGGCGGTTTTCATGAACTGGTGCGTGGTGGGTTGCAGGGATAGTCTTTTCATTGTCACCGCGAGAGTGGTGGCAGGGTGAAGGATTCCCGCATTCATGACGTTACAGTTCGTTGGCTTTTTGCGGCACTTGGTTCAAGTCCGTAAGATCGTTCGCGGTGGCTGTGCGTGGGGCACGCTTCGGCGTGGCCGAGGTCCATGATTGCTCGGTTCCTACTCCCGCGCACAGCTGCCACCCTAACCCGTAGGAAGGTGTGATGGCGGCTCACGTTTATCAATCATGGGACCCGGAAAATGACCAATATGCATACTGATTCACCCTACGAAAAAATCACTCCTCACCCCGACAACCGCTTCATGGCCCTCACCGGCAATTGCAGCGACATGCCCAGCCTGTTCGTCGACACCCACGTGCCCCTCGACATCCTCATGGACGCCGCCAACCATCGCATCCGCGCCGTGGTCCAGGTCCTGGAAAACATGTGCATGCGCGGCTCGATCGAATGCGACTCCGTGATCCTCAGCGACTTCGCCCTGCTGTGCGCCATCCCATTGCGCGATGGCTGTGATGTGCTGGATGTCATCGGCAAGCGCTTGCGCAGCTTGCCCGCCTGAAAAAGATCAACAGATCGTTAATAGATATCAACGCGTCGGTCGGAAATGTACGCATCCTGAGTTTTGATAAAAATGTTGAACGCCTCGGAGTTGTAGACATGCAGGCACCCAAGAAACACTACTTTTTCATTCGAGTATTTGCTGTTTGAAGGTGTCTGCTCGTAAGCCGCCAACACGTAGTTTCGGGTTTCTTTATAGGGATCGTGCAGCACCTGCAGCGTGTCTTCATTTTGCAGGATGGTATGCATGCCTTTGCCCATGAACGAATAGGCATTGGCGGACAGTGCAATGTCTTTTTCCAGCGCTGAGCGTTCGTTGAATGGCTTCAGGATGCAGTGGCTCAGCCCGTAGTTCTTTAGTGTCTGGCGTGCCTGTTCAATGTGGGTTTCGTCGGCAAGGGCGAGGTATGGACTAAGAAGGCTGAGTAAACAGATGATCAGATATCGCATGAGTTTTTGACTTCCTGTCGTTCATGGTTTGCCAGTTTAACGCTATAAAAGCAAAGCCCCTCACCCTAGCCCTCTCCCAGAGGGAGAGGGGACTGACCGAGCTGTCTGGGTGATGTATCCCGACCTGCGACTTCAGGGGTGAACTTCGCTTGGCCAAGCCTGGATGGTGGTGTTCTTTCGGGGGACTGACCGAGTTGTCTTGGTGTTGTACGCCGACCTGCGACTTCAGTGGTGAACTTCGTTTGGCCAAGCCTGAGATCAAGTCGATCACTCAGGTCGATGTAACTCGCAAGATCACCACCGTCAGTCCCCTCTCCCTCCGGGAGAGGGTTAGGGTGAGGGGCAGGCTTTTGTCCGCTCAGCCGCCAACCCCTGACTTGCCGCCCGGTAAAAGGTAAACTTTGCGGCCCTCGCAGGAGCAGCCATGAATTATCGTCACGCCTTCCATGCCGGCAATCACGCCGATGTGTTCAAACACCTGACCTTGACCCGCCTCATCGCTCTGATGTCGCGCAAGGAGCAGCCGTTTGCCTATCTCGACACGCACGCCGGCATTGGTCTGTATGACTTGCACGGCGATCAGGCCAATCGCACCGGCGAGTACCTGGAGGGCATTGCGCGGTTGTGGGATCAGCCGGACCTGCCGGCGCTGACCGCTGATTACATGAAGGTGCTGCACGAGATGAACCCGGATGGCCAGTTGCGCTACTACCCGGGTTCGCCGGAGCTGGCGCGGCGCCTGACGCGGCCGCAGGATCGGGTGACGCTCAACGAGAAGCATCCCGAAGATGGCGTGTTGCTCAAGGACAACATGGCCGGCGATCGTCGGGTAAAAGTGCATCTGGGCGAGGGCTGGCACGTGGCGCGGGCGATGTTGCCGGTGCAGGAGAAGCGCGCGGTGATGCTGATCGATCCGCCGTTCGAGCAACTGGACGAGATGCAGCGTTGCGCGGCGTCGATGAAAGAAGCCATCGGCCGCATGCGCCAGACCGTGGCAGCGATCTGGTATCCGGTGAAGGATCAGCGTGCACTGCGGCGTTTCTATCAGGACCTGGCAGGCACGGGTGCACCGAAGTTGCTGCGTGTGGAGCTGCTGGTGCATCCGCTGGACACGCCGAACAGCCTGAACGGTTCCGGGCTGGCGATCGCCAATCCGCCGTGGGGGCTGGAAGAAGAATTGCGTGAGTTGCTGCCGTGGTTGTCGAAGAAGCTGGGGCAGACTCAGGGTGGCTGGCAGATGGATTGGCTGATTGCCGAGAGCTGATCGCCGAGCGATCGTTCCCACGCTCCGCGTGGGAATGCCTCAATGGACGCTCTGCGTCCGCTGTCAGGACGCGGAGCGTCCCGGGCTGCATTCCCACGCAGAGCGTGGGAACGATCAGGCGGGGTTAGTTGCCCGCAAGGCTTGCTGGCATGCAAACGCCGGTGCCGCCAATCCCGCAGTAACCTTCAGGGTTTTTCGCCAGATACTGCTGGTGATACGCCTCGGCAAAGTACACGGGCGGGGCCTGGTCGATCTCGGTGCTGATTTCACCCAGACCGGCCTTGGCCAGTTCCGCCTGATACACGTCTTTGCTTTTCAGTGCCGCATCCAGTTGCTCCGGGGTGGTGGCGTAGATCACTGAGCGGTACTGAGTGCCGATGTCGTTGCCCTGACGCATGCCCTGAGTCGGGTTGTGCAGTTCCCAGAACATCGCCAGCAGCTCTTCATAGCTGACCTGGGCCTTGTCATACACCACCAATACCACTTCGGCGTGCCCGGTCAGGCCCGAGCAGACCTCTTCGTACGTCGGGTTCGGCGTGAAGCCGCCGGCGTAACCGACGACTGTGCTGACCACGCCTTCGCGCTGCCAGAAACGTCGTTCCGCGCCCCAAAAGCAACCCAGACCGAAGATTGCAAAGTCGACGTCCTGAAAGAATGGACCGAGCAGCGGGGTGTCTTCGAAGACGAAGTGTTTTTCCGGCAGGATCATCGGGGTTTCGCGGCCGGGCAGGGCTTGTTCTTTGGTTGGAAGCACGTTTTTGTTCACCAGAATTTCCGAGCGCAGAACCATGAGCGTTCCTCTCAGTCAGGTTGGAGGTAAAAAGTCAGACCGCCAGTGTGCCGAATGATGCCGGAATTCGCACTATCCAAAATGTGGGAGCGAGCTTGCTCGCGAAAGCGGGGTGTCAGGCGAAGAAGATGCCATCGGATTTATCGCCTTCGCGAGCAGGCTCGCTCCCACAAGGGATCTTCATAGAAGCCGGCGTTAAAGACAGAGCGGCCCACGCGGATAGCGCCTGAGCGCTTTGATCAGTTCATCACCGGGAATCGGTCGGTCGAACAGATAACCCTGACCGACGTCGCAACGATGCCGGCGCAGGAACGCCAGCTGCTCGGCGGTTTCGATGCCTTCGGCGACAACTTTGAGTTTCAGGTTGTGGGCCATGGCGATCACCGCAGAGGTGATTTCCATGTCGTCCTGGTTGTCCGGGATTTCATGGATGAAGCTGCGATCAATCTTGATGATGTCGATCGGAAATTTCTTCAGATAGCTCAGCGACGAGTACCCGGTGCCGAAGTCATCCATGGCCAGGGTCAGGCCCAGGCGCTTGAGCTGGTCGAGTTGCAAATGCGTGTCTTCGGTGGCTTCCAGCAGCAGGCCTTCAGTCAGCTCGAGTTCGAGCAGATTGGCCGGCAGCGCTTCTTCCCTGAGGATGTTGGCGATCGAGGCGACCAGATCCGGATCGGAGAACTGTTTCGGTGACAGATTGATTGCCACTTGCAGGTTGCCCAGGCCGGCAGCGGTCAGGGATTTGCTCATGCGGCACGCCTGACGGGCGATCCATTTGCCGATCGGAATGATCAGGCCGGTTTCCTCGGCGACGCTGATGAACTGGTCCGGGCGAATCATGCCGCGTTCCGGATGGTTCCAGCGCAACAGCGCTTCCATGCCCAGCAAGCGACCGCTGCGCAGGCACAGTTTCGGCTGGTAAAACACGTCCAGCTCGTTCTGGGTCAGGGCGCGGCGCAGGTTGTTCTCGACGAAAAGTTTGTAACTGGCTTCGGCGTTCAGCGCTTCAGTGAACACCTGCAACTGGTGTTTGCCGTTGGCCTTGGCCTTGTGCAGTGCCAGACCGGCGTTGCGCATCAGGGTCTGCGGGTCGCGCCCGTGTAGCGGCGCGCAGGCCAGGCCGACGGAGCCGGTGACGCTGATCAGCTGGTTGTCGACGAACATCGGCTTGTCGAGGGTCATCAGCAACTGACTGGCGATCTGCTGCCCGGCTTCAAGATCGGTGTCGTCGAGCAACACGGCGAACTCGTTACTGGCAAAACGCGCCAGGCTGCCACTCGGGCTGAGGCTGTTGCGCAGGCGCCGGGCGAGGCTGATCAACAGTTTGTCGCCGGTCTGGTGGCCGAGGCTGTCGTTGATCCGCTTGAAATTGTCGATGTCCACCAGCAACAGGCTGATCGGCGTGTCGCTGTCGCGGGCGAAGCGCTCATCGAGATTGCGGATGAATGCCGGACGGTTGCCGAGGTTGGTCAGGTTGTCGGTATAGGCCAGGCGCTCGATACGTTGCTGCGCGAGTTTGGTCTGGGTGATGTCTTCGTAGATGCCGATGTAATGCGTCAGCTCACGGTTATCGCCATAGACCTTGGAAATCGACAGCTGGCCCCAGTACGGTTCGAGGTTCTTGCGGCGGCTTTTGAATTCGCCCTGCCAGCTGTTGCTCTGGGCCAGCGCCGAGGGCGCGTCGAACAGCAGTTCGCTGAGGTTTTCCAGCGCCGGCAACTCCGACAGGCGCTGACCGTGGACTTCCTCGGTGGTGTACTGGGTGATCGCGGTGAAGCTCGGGTTGACGTACTCGACCACGCCGTCGCAGTTGACCAGCAAGAAGGCGTTGGCGCTTTGCTCGACCGCGCGCTGAAACAGGTGCAGGGCGCTGGTGGCGGTGCGCCGGTTGTGATTGTTGATCACTTGTGCGAACTGGTCGGCCAGTTCGCCGGCAAAGGCGATTTCGTCGGACTGCCAGGCGCGGGTGACGCCGGTCTGTTCCAGGCACAACACGCCGACTACCTGGCCGTCGACGCGAATGCTGGCATCGAGCATGGCGTTGACGTCACGCGGACGCATCGCCTCGGCCATCTCGCGGGTGCGCGGGTCGTGCATGGCGTTGTGCGCATCGATGGCGCGGCTGCTGTGCAGCGCTTCCATGTAATCGGGGAAGCCGCTGATATCGATCGGCTCCGGCAGCAGGTATTCCTGAGTTGCGCGGTGGTAGGCGGAGATCGGCAGCAAGCGCTGGCCTTCGAGGTTCCACAGGCTGGCGCAGTCGATTTCGTAGATATCGCAGGCGCAGCGGGTGATCAGCTCGGCGGCTTCCTGCAGCGAGTTGTGCGTGCTGTAGCGCTGGCGTGCGAGCAGCAGAATCAGATCCTGCTGAGCGCGCACGCGTTCCAGATGCTGCAGTTGTTCCTGCTGGGCACGCTGGTTCAGCTTAAGGGCGATTTGCAGGCGCGAGTTCTGGGTTTCCAGATCCACTGAAGGCAGCGCCTGGGTTTCGTCGAACACCTCGTCGACGGCCAGCAGGTAGCCGCGCAGCAAATGCCGGTTGTGCTGTTTGTAGGCTTCGCCCAGCTCGAGCATGTTCAACGCGCCGGCGGCGGTGTGCAGGGTGTAGCGCACCACGTAATGCGCGCTTTTGCTTAGTTGCTGCTGGATCGCGTCATGCAGTTGATAGCGCGCTTCGGGCTCCATCAGGCTGGCGTAGGGCGAGCCGACCAGTGCGCAGAGCTCGACGGCCGGCTGGCCGAACTGGCGTTCGCAGTTGGGATCAAGGAACAGCATCGCCCAACTGGCTTCATTCAAGCGCTCGAAACGCAGCATGCCGAGCCGCGAGGGCACAGGCAACTGCGTCACTACCTCGGCCGCCATACGGCTGGCGGCATCGGGCTGGCTCTTCATGAAGGAAACTCGCTTGGAAATATGCTGAATGCGCCGGGCTCTCGCCCTCTTGTCTGTTGGCTGCGGCAAGGTTGCATCATTGCGGCACCGACTGACAAGAGAGATGAAGGCCAAGTGCTATAAGAATATGTCGGCTGCAGTGAACATTTCTCCAGTGCACAACTGAAATGAGCAGAAGATCGCAGCCTTGAACAACTCTTGCAGGCGCCACGTAGCCATATAGGAGCTGCCAAAGGCTGCGATCTTTTGGTGTTTCAACGCAATTTCATACTGATCGACTGCAACTTCTTGCCATCGCGGTCATGGTAATTGACCAATATCTGATCAGCCTCAACGACCACATGCGCAAAATTGTCCTGACTCACCACCGCACTGGTGAGCTCGTGCCGATAATCCCCGGCTGCCGTGCGCACCAGCGGTTGATCGAGGATAAACGTTGAAGCCTTGGCATACGGCAGCAATTTGCTGTTGTGCAACGGCGAGGACACGATGGTGTGCACCTCGAAATCGGCGTCCTCGCTGTGACTCAAGCGACTGGTCAGCGAGCCATGGACGTCGCCGGAGACGAACACCACGTTCTTGATCCGGTGAGTGCGGATGGTTTCCAGCAGGCGCAGACGCTGCTCGGGAAAAGCTTTCCAGGCATCGTCACCGTTGAACTTGCGATCGGGATAGAACATCACGCTGGTCACCACGAACTTTACCCGTGCCGGGCTATGGATCAGCCATTGCAGCAGGGCCTGTTCCTGCTCGATGTCGAGAATGCGCCGGTCATCCTTCGACAAGTTGCGTCGGGTGCGGCTGTCGGTGACGAACCAGGCGATATCGCTGTCGCCAAACTGATACCAGTAATGCTTCAACGTATCCCGGTCTATCTGACCCTTCTCATTACATGCATAAACCGGGCTGTGGCTGGCTTGATAAAGTTCATAAGCGGCCATGGCGTTGCGATATAAGTCCTCGTCCGCTGCGGTGGCATTGGCGGGCCAGTTATCTTCTATTTCATGATCGTCGAGCATCATGTAAGTCGATGTATTAGACATCAATCGTTGAATATTCGGTTGCGAGAATGCCGTTCGATACTTCTTCAGAATGTCTTTGGCTTCGCGATCCGGTGCAATGATATTCAAATCATCTACATACACTTGATCGCCGGTCATGATCACTGCGCTGACGGGTAGATGACTGTTCTCGACAAGTTGATTGATCGAGCCAAAGATGCGATCGCCCAGTTGCGGCAACGAAGCGATGCCTGCGGTAATCCGCAGATAACGGCAAGATCCGACGATAAAGCCCCGGGGTTGGCTGGCTTGCGCGGTGCGGGTACGAAAGCGATAGAGCTGTCGCGGCCATTGCAGTGGAAACTCCACCACTGTGTCGATGGTGTGTACCGGATTCATCGGGCTTAACCAGCCGGCTTGATATTCGTATTCACAATCGGCGTCCAGATCCTGTAATACCAGTACGCCCGACATGTCGTTGGCTGAATGCAAAAGTGTAAATACGCTGTTGGACCATTTTTCCGTTCCTGCCTTGCGAACGCGAACTCCGGCAAATACGCGTTTTTTGTCCTGTTGTTCGCCGCGCATGAAAATGCGAACTTCGTTAGTTGTGGCGTGGCCCACGATGGGGCCGATAGTCGGTTTGAACATGATCGATTCCGTTCGAGATTTTAATAAGATGAATTAAATAAGCGGAGCGCATTGAAGCAACTTTCCTGAGCAGAGGTTAGTTGGCCGGCGGCAGAAAATATTGGCGTTAAGTGGACCAGACCTGTGGCCGATGTCAGCGCAGGTTGTAGGAAAGAGGCGCGATCCGGTTTATTTCAGGCAAAAAAAAGCCCCGTCAATTGACGGGGTTGAGGTACGAGCGTGTGGCGCTCGAAAGGGTGCAGCAAGCGGCCCTCCGTCGCCGGAGGGCCGTTTGGGTTACAGCAGGATGGTGCGGATGTCGCCCAACAGGCTGCCCAGACGCTGAGTGAAGCGTGCAGCAGCAGCGCCGTTGATCACGCGGTGATCGTAGGACAGCGACAGTGGCAGCATCAGCTTCGGCTGGAAGGCTTTGCCGTCCCAGACTGGCTGGATGGTTGCCTTGGAAACACCGAGGATCGCCACTTCCGGCGCGTTGACGATCGGCGTGAAGCCGGTGCCGCCAATATGACCGAGGCTGGAAATGGTGAAGCAGGCGCCCTGCATCTCGTCCGAGGACAGCTTCTTGGTGCGGGCTTTTTCAGCCAGCGAAGCCGCTTCAGCAGCCAGTTGCAGCAGGCTCTTCTGATCGACGTTCTTGATCACCGGCACCAGCAGGCCATCCGGAGTGTCGACGGCGAAGCCGATGTTCACGTATTTCTTGCGGATGATCGCCTTGCCGCTTGGTGCCAGCGAACTGTTGAAGTCCGGCAGTTCCTTGAGCAGGTGCGCGCAGGTCTTGAGCAGCAGCGGCAGGATGGTCAGCTTGACGCCAGCCTTCTCGGCCACGGCTTTTTGCGCAACACGGAAGGCTTCCAGCTCGGTGATGTCCGCCGAGTCGAATTGCGTGACGTGTGGCACGTTCAGCCAGCTGCGGTGCAGGTTGGCAGCGCCGACCTGCATCAGGCGGGTCATCGGCACTTCTTCGATTTCGCCGAAACGGCTGAAATCGACCACCGGGATCGGCGGGATGCCTGCGCCACCGGTAGCGCCGCCAGCAGCGGCCGGTGCTTCCTTGGCCTTCTGCATCATCGCCTTGACGTAAACCTGCACGTCTTCCTTGAGGATGCGACCGTGCGGACCGCTGGCGCCAACGGCGCTCAGCTCGACGCCGAACTCACGAGCCAGTTGACGCACGGCAGGGCCGGCGTGAACTTTGGCGCCCGGTTTCGCTGGTGTAGCAGTCGGCGCTGCGGCTGCAGCGGCAGCAGGTGCAGCGGCAGCCGGAGCAGCAGCGGCAGGTGCCGGAGCGCTCGGTGCAGCAGCCGCAGCCGGGGCAGCAGCAGGGGCCGCGCCTTTGACTTTGAGCTTGAGGATCAGGTCGCCGGTACCGACTTCGTCATCCAGCTTGATCGAAACGCTTTCGACCACGCCAGCGGCAGGCGATGGAATTTCCATGCTCGCCTTGTCGGATTCCAGGGTGATCAGCGACTGGTCGGCTTCGACGGTATCGCCGGCCTTGACCAACACTTCGATGATCTTGGCTTTGCCAGCCGAGCCGATGTCCGGAACGTGGATGTCCTGAACGCTGTCGGCAACCGGTGCAGCCGGAGCAGCAGCCGGGGCTGGCGCAGCGGCAGCAGCAGGCGCAGCAGCCTGAGCCGGAGCGGCCGCAGCAGGGGCCGCAGCACCCGCCACTTCCAGATCCAGAATCAGATCGCCAGTGCCGACTTCGTCGTTGAGCTTGACGCTGATGGCTTTGACCACGCCAGCGGCAGGCGACGGGATTTCCATGCTGGCCTTGTCGGATTCCAGGGTGATCAGCGATTGATCAGCTTCGACGCTGTCGCCGACCTTGACCTGAATCTCGATGATCTGTGCCTTGCCCGACGAACCGATGTCCGGCACGTGCACTTGCTGTACCGAAACGGCAGCAGGAGCAGCGGCAGGCGCGGCAGCAGCAGGTGCCGCAGCCGGTTTCTCTTCGGCTTTCGCAGCAGGAGCGGCGGCAGGTGCCGGGGCCGCTTCAGCGGCGCCCTCGACTTCCAGCTCGAGCAGTTCGTCGCCTTCTTTCAGACGGTCGCCCAGCTTCACTTTCAGGCTCTTGATGACGCCGGCTTTCGGGGCTGGCACTTCCATGCTGGCCTTGTCCGATTCCAGGGTCAGGATGCTCTGGTCGGCTTCGATGCGGTCGCCGACCTTCACAAACAGTTCAATTACTTCACCTTCACCGCTGCCGATGTCAGGTACGCGAATGAGTTCGCTCACAAAATGTCTCCTCAGCAGTCCAGTGGGTTGCGTTTTTCCGGGTCGATGCCGAACTTGGCGATGGCTTCGGCCACAACCTTAGGTTCGATATCACCACGGTCAGCCAGTGCTTCCAGGGCTGCCAACACCACGAAATGACGGTCGACTTCGAAGAAATGACGCAGTTTCTTGCGGCTGTCGCTGCGGCCGAAACCGTCGGTGCCCAGGACTTTGAATTCCTTGGACGGTACCCACTGACGGATCTGCTCGGCGAACAGCTTCATGTAGTCGGTAGAAGCAATGACCGGACCTTTACGGCCGTTCAGGCACTCTTCGACGTAGCTCAGCTTAGGCTTCTGGCCAGGCTTGAGACGGTTGCTGCGCTCTACGGCGAGGCCGTCGCGACGCAGTTCGTTGAAGCTGGTAACGCTCCACACGTCAGCGCCGATGTTGAACTCTTCACGCAGGATCTTCGCCGCTTCACGCACTTCACGCAGGATGGTGCCGGAGCCCATCAGCTGAACGTGGTGCGCCGCATCGCGGGTGTCTTCCTCGAGCAGGTACATGCCTTTCTTGATGCCTTCTTCGGCACCGGCCGGCATGGCTGGCTGCTGGTACGACTCGTTCATCACGGTGATGTAGTAGAAGATGTCCTGTTGCTCTTCGGTCATCTTCTTCATGCCGTCCTGAATGATCACCGCCAGCTCGTAGCCGTAGGTCGGATCGTAGGTGCGGCAGTTCGGGATAGTCGCGGCCAGCAAGTGGCTGTGACCGTCTTCGTGCTGCAGACCTTCACCGTTCAGGGTGGTACGGCCAGCGGTGCCGCCGATCAGGAAGCCACGGGTACGGCTGTCGCCAGCGGCCCAGGCCAGGTCGCCGATACGCTGGAAGCCGAACATCGAGTAGAAGATGTAGAACGGCAGCATTGGCTGGTTGTGACTGGAGTACGAAGTACCGGCAGCGATGAACGAGCTCATGGCGCCTGCTTCGTTGATGCCTTCTTCAAGGATCTGACCTTTCTGGTCTTCCTTGTAGAACATCACCTGGTCTTTATCGACTGGCTCGTAGAGCTGGCCGACGGAGGAGTAGATGCCCAACTGACGGAACATGCCTTCCATACCGAAGGTACGGGCTTCGTCCGGGATGATCGGGACGATGCGCGGGCCGATTTCCTTGTCCTTGACCAGCTGCGCGAGGATCCGCACGAAAGCCATGGTGGTGGAAATTTCACGGTCGCCCGAGCCATCGAGGATGGCTTTCAGGGTGTCCAGATCCGGGGTCGGTACGCTGAAGCTCTGCGCGCGGCGCTGCGGCACGAAACCGCCCAGTGCGGCACGGCGCTCGGCGAGGTAGCGGGCTTCGGCGCTGTTTGGCTCTGGCTTGAAGAACGGCAGGTTCTCCAGCTCTTCGTCCTTGACCGGGATGTCGAAGCGGTCGCGGAACAGCTTCAGGCTGTCGACGTCGACTTTCTTGGTGTTGTGCGCAGTGTTTTTCGCTTCGCCGGCACCGGTGCCATAACCCTTGATGGTCTTGGCGAGGATGACGGTCGGTTGTTCCTTGTGGTTGACCGCTTCGTGGTACGCCGCGTAGACCTTGTACGGGTCGTGGCCGCCACGGTTGAGTTTCCAGATCTCGTCGTCGGACAGATCGGCAACCATTGCCTTGAGTTCAGGCGTGTTGAAGAAGTGCTCGCGAACGAACGCGCCGTCTTTGGCTTTGTAGTTCTGGTACTCGCCGTCGATGACTTCGTCCATGCGACGTTGCAGGATACCGTCGACGTCTTTGGCCAGCAGCGGGTCCCAGAAACGGCCCCAGATGACTTTGGTCACGTTCCACTGAGCGCCGCGGAACACGCCTTCGAGTTCCTGGATGATCTTGCCGTTGCCGCGAACCGGGCCGTCGAGGCGCTGCAGGTTGCAGTTGATGACGAAGATCAGGTTGTCCAGCTTCTCGCGGCCGGCCAGGGAGATCGCGCCCAGGGATTCCGGCTCGTCGCACTCGCCGTCGCCCAGGAAACACCAGACTTTCTGTTTGCCCGGCTGGATGAAACCGCGGTGCTCCAGGTACTTCATGAAGCGCGCCTGGTAGATCGCCTGGATCGGACCCAGACCCATCGATACGGTCGGGAACTGCCAGAAGTCAGGCATCAGCCAAGGGTGCGGATAGGACGACAGGCCTTGACCATCGACTTCCTGACGGAAGTTGTTCATCTGGTCTTCGGTGATGCGGCCTTCCATGAATGCGCGGGCGTAAACGCCTGGCGAGGTGTGGCCCTGGAAGTAGATCAGGTCGCCGCCGTGTTCGTCGGTCGGGGCCTGGAAGAAATAGTTGAAGCCGATGTCATACAGGGTCGCACTGGAAGCGAAGCTGGAGATGTGACCACCCAGGTCCGAATCTCGCAGGTTCGTGCGCATTACCATGGCCATCGCGTTCCAGCGTACCAGCGAGCGAATGCGGCGTTCCATGAACAGGTCGCCAGGCATGCGTGCTTCGTGGGTAACGGGGATCGTGTTGCGGTAAGGCGTGGTGATCGCGTAAGGGAGCTGCGAGCCGCTGCGGGTCGCGAGTTCGCCCATACGGGTCATCAGATAGTGAGCACGGTCTTCGCCTTCTTTGTCGAGAACCGATTCCAGGGCGTCCAGCCATTCCTGGGTTTCGACGGGATCGAGGTCTTGCATGGCTTGCTCCAGGGCGGAAAGGCTTCCAGAATCGGTTGCCTGAGTTTGCGACTGGCCTTGTGGGCAGACGATTTAAAATTCTTGGATTGCCGACAGGTTGTTCCGGCGGCGTGTAGTTTTACTACAAATCTTCCGGCATTTCAGCCTTTCGAATGTATAGACGAGTAGTAAAACTACAGATGAAAGGCTTGTGGCCTCCGACTGCGTTGTGAGAATAATCGTTAAGGCGGGTCGATTTCCATCCGAATAAGGTGAAAGTTTGATGCTGGATGCCAAAGAAGAAGAAATTTCAGCTATTTCTAACTTTTGTTCGACAGTCCTTCACGTAGCGGGTTTTCATCATTCACTACAAGCGGCCCTCAATACGCCGATCAAGGATAGACCATGACCCTGCCCGTGCCTGCCGAACTGCCCGCCATTCTCCTGCCGTTGGTCAGCCGATCCGAGCAGTCGTTCCGTACGTCCGTCGCCGCCCTTGAAGACGATCATGGGTTGTCGAACTGGTCGCCTGAACGCTGGGCGCAGTTCGCCCGCGTCAGCGCCGCCAGCGAATTTGTCATTGAACAGAGCATTCGTGACCCTTTGATGTTGTTGTCGCTGGTCGCGTCCGGCGAACTTGATCGAGCGTTTGCGCCCGGCGAGCTGTGCGCACAGATCGCCGCCGCCGTGAACAGCGCGCAGAGCGAAGACGAACTCGGCCGCGCCTTGCGCCGCCAGCGCGCACGCCATCAGGTGCGGATCATCTGGCGCGACCTGACCCGTCAGGCCGATCTGGTGCAGACCTGCCGCGACCTCTCGGACATGGCGGACGCCACCATCGATCAGGCTTATCAATGGCTGTACAGCCGTCATTGCGAGCAATTCGGCACGCCTACCGGGCGGCGCAGCGGTGAGCCGCAGCAGATGGTGATCCTCGGCATGGGCAAACTCGGCGCGGTCGAGCTGAATCTGTCTTCCGACATCGACCTGATCTTCGCCTACCCCGAAGGCGGCGAAACCGTCGGCGTGAAACGCTCGCTGGATAATCAGGAATTCTTCATCCGCCTCGGCCAGCGTCTGATCAAGGCGCTCGATCCGATGACCGTCGACGGCTTCGTCTTCCGCGTCGACATGCGCCTGCGTCCATACGGATCGTCTGGTGCGCTGGTGCTCAGCTTCAACGCGCTGGAGCAGTATTACCAGGATCAGGGCCGCGACTGGGAACGCTACGCGATGATCAAGGCGCGGGTGGTGGCTGGCGATCAGGTCGCCGGCGCGCAGTTGCTCGATATGCTGCGGCCGTTCGTTTATCGGCGCTATCTGGACTTCTCGGCGATCGAAGCGCTGCGCACCATGAAGCAGTTGATCCAGCAGGAAGTGCGGCGCAAGGGCATGGCCGACAACATCAAGCTCGGCTCCGGCGGCATCCGCGAGGTCGAGTTCATCGCTCAGGCCTTTCAGTTGATCCATGGTGGCCGCGATCTGAGCCTGCAACAGCGTCCTCTATTAAAGGTGTTGAGCACGCTTGAAGGGCAGGGCTATCTGCCGCCGGCGGTGGTCAGTGAGCTGCGCGAGGGTTACGAGTTTCTGCGTTACACCGAACATGCCATTCAAGCGATTGCCGACCGTCAGACGCAGATGCTGCCGGACAGCGCTCAGGATCAGGCGCGGATCGCCTTCATGCTGGGCTTCGCCGATTGGTCGGCGTTCCATGAACAACTGATGTACTGGCGCGGGCGCGTGGCCTGGCATTTCGCCCAGGTGATCGCCGATCCCGATGAGGAAGAGGGCAGCGAAAGCGAAGTGGTGGTCGGTGGTGAGTGGCTGCCGCTGTGGGAGGAAGAACAGGACGAGGAGGCCGCGTGCCGGCAGTTGCAGGAGGGCGGTTTCGTCGATGCCGGCAAAGCGCTGAAGGCGCTGGCAGGTTTGCGCGGCAGTCCGCAACTGCGCGCGATGCAGCGGTTGGGACGTGAACGTCTGGATGCCTTTATTCCGCGACTGCTCGCGCAAGCGGTGGAGCATGACAATCCCGATCTGGTGCTCGAGCGCGTGCTGCCACTGGTGGAAGCGGTGGCGCGGCGTTCGGCGTATCTGGTGTTGCTCACGGAAAACCCCGGCGCGCTGCGCCGCCTGCTGACTTTGTGTGCGGCGAGCCCGTGGATTGCCGAGCAGATCACGCGCTTCCCGCTGCTGCTCGACGAATTGCTCAACGAGGGTCGGCTGTTCAAGCCGCCGCTGGCGCCGGAACTGGCGGCCGAGTTGCGCGAACGCCTGACGCGAATTCCCGAGGACGACCTCGAGCAGCAAATGGAAGCCCTGCGCCATTTCAAACTGGCGCACCGCTTGCGCGTCGCCGCCTCGGAAATCGCCGGCAGTCTGCCGTTGATGAAAGTCAGCGATTACCTGACCTGGCTGGCCGAGGCGATTCTTGAACAAGTGCTGGCCCTGGCCTGGCGGCAGACCGTGGCCAAGTACGGCACGCCGCTGCGCACCGACGGTACGCTGTGCGATCCCGGCTTCATCATTGTCGGTTATGGCAAAGTCGGCGGTATCGAATTGGGGCATGGTTCCGATCTGGATCTGGTGTTCATCCATGACGGCGATCCGCAGGCGGAAACCGACGGGCCGAAATCCATCGACGGCGCGCAGTTCTTCACGCGCCTGGGGCAGCGGATCATTCACCTGCTCACAGCGCAGACCAACTCCGGTCAGCTGTATGAAGTGGATATGCGCCTGCGGCCGTCCGGCGCTTCCGGGCTGTTGGTGAGCTCCCTCGGCGCATTCGCGCGCTATCAGGAAAACGAAGCCTGGACGTGGGAGCATCAGGCTTTGGTGCGCGCGCGGGTGCTGGTGGGCAGTCAGGATGTTGGCCACGCTTTTGAAAAAGTCCGCGCGCAGGTGTTGGGCAAACCACGGGATCTGGCCAAACTGCAACAGGAAGTCAGCGAGATGCGCGCGAAGATGCGCGACAACCTCGGCACCCGCAGCACCGCAGCCGGCACGGCGGCGAATGCGTTCGACGCGGGCGTGCCGTTTGACCTCAAGCAGGACGCCGGAGGTATCGTCGATATTGAATTTATGGTGCAATACGCGGCCCTTGCGTGGTCGCACAGCCATCCACCGCTGCTGCGCTGGACCGATAACATCCGCATTCTGGAAGAGCTGGAACACGAACGGCTGATGCCCGCCGAAGATGCCAGTCTGTTGCGTGAGGCCTACAAGGCCTACCGCTCCGCCGCCCACCGGCAGGCCTTGCAGAAGGACGCCGGGGTGATACCGGGCGACCAGTTTGCCGACGAACGCCTGCAGGTTTTGCGGATATGGAAAGAGATGGGGCTAAGCTGAAAGCGGTTTATGCAGCACCCAATACCCTGTGGGAGCTGGCTTGCCAGCGATAGCGGAGTATCAGACGACAATAATGTTGAATGTGAAGACCCCATCGCGGGCAAGCCCGCTCCCACAGTAGATCTACAGTGTTTGTAGAATTATCGAGGCGGGGAGGCGTAAATGCCTCCCCGGTTCGTTTTTGGAAACCACATGAATATTCTGATCGTTGGGCCCAGTTGGGTCGGTGACATGGTGATGGCGCAGACACTGTTTCAGTGTCTCAAACAGCGCCACCCGCAATGCGCAATCGACGTGCTGGCGCCCGAGTGGAGCCGGCCGATCCTCGAGCGCATGCCCGAAGTGCGCAAGGCCTTGAGCTTCCCGCTCGGCCACGGCGCGCTGGAACTGGCGACGCGCCGACGCATCGGCAAGGCCCTGCGCGGTCAGTACGATCAGGCGATCCTGCTGCCCAACTCGCTGAAATCGGCACTGGTGCCGTTTTTTGCCGGCATCCCGAAACGCACTGGCTGGCGTGGCGAGTTCCGCTATGGCCTGCTCAACGACGTGCGCACTCTCGACAAAGAACGCTACCCGCTGATGATCGAGCGTTTCATGGCGCTGGCCTATGAAGCGAACGCCGAGCTGCCGAAGCCGTACCCGCGCCCGAGTCTGCAAATCGACCCGGTGACCCGCGAAGCGGCACTGGCCAAATTCGGCCTGACTCTCGATCGCCCGGTCCTGGCTTTGTGCCCCGGCGCCGAGTTCGGCGAATCCAAGCGCTGGCCGTCCGAGCACTACGCCAAGGTCGCCGAAGCGCGCATCCGCGAAGGCTGGCAGGTGTGGCTGTTCGGCTCGAAAAACGATCACGCGGTCGGCGAAGACATTCGCGCCCGGCTGATCCCGGGCCTGCGCGAAGAATCGGTCAACCTCAGCGGCGGCACCTCGCTGGCCGAGGCCATCGACCTGCTGTCCTGTGCTGATTCGGTTGTATCCAACGATTCCGGCCTGATGCACGTCGCTGCGGCATTGAATCGTCCGCTGGTCGCGGTGTACGGCTCGACCTCGCCGGGCTTCACCCCGCCGCTGGCCGAGCAGGTCGAGATCGTGCGCCTGGGCATCGAATGCAGCCCGTGCTTCGATCGAACTTGCCGGTTCGGCCATTACAACTGCCTGCGCCAGCTGATGCCGGACGCGGTCAACGATGCCTTGCAGAAGTTGCAGGGCTCCGTGGTCGAGGTTCATTAACTTGCGGGTATTGCTGATCAAGACTTCATCGCTGGGCGACGTGATTCACGCGTTGCCAGCGCTGACCGACGCCGCACGGGCGATCCCGGGCATCAAGTTCGACTGGGCGGTGGAAGAGGGTTTCGCCGAGATCCCGAGCTGGCATCCGGCGGTCGATAAAGTGATTCCGGTGGCGATCCGCCGCTGGCGCAAGAATCTGTGGAAAACCATCACCAGCGGCGAGTGGAAACGCTTCAAGCAAAGCGTGCGCGCCAATAAATACGATCTGGTGATCGACGCTCAAGGCCTGCTGAAAAGTGCCTGGCTGACCCGCTACGTCAAAGCCCCGGTGGCCGGCCTCGATAAAACTTCCGCGCGCGAGCCGATGGCTGCGCGCTTCTACGATCGTAAACTCGCTGTCGCCCGAGGCCAGCACGCCGTCGAGCGCGTACGCCAGTTATTCGCCATCGCTCTGGGTTACGACTTGCCCAAAGGCCTCGGCGATTACGGCCTCAACGTCGAGCGACTGGTCGAGTTGCCACGTAAGAACGCTTACGTGGTGTTCCTCCACGGCACCACTTGGGATACCAAGCACTGGCCGGAAATCTACTGGCGCGAGCTGACCGAGCGGGTCGGCTACCTCGGCGTTGGCGTGAAGCTGCCGTGGGGCAACCCGCAGGAAAAGGCCCGCGCCGAACGCATCGCTGCCGGCTTCAAACACGCCGAAGTGCTGCCGAAGCTCAATCTGGCCGGCGTCGGCAAAGTCCTCGCCGGCGCGCAAGCCTGCGTGGCGGTGGACACCGGGCTCGGCCATCTGGCCGCTGCGCTGGATGTACCGACGATTTCGTTGTTCGGCCCGACCAACCCGGGCCTCACCGGCGCCTACGGCAAGCTGCAGATTCATCTGGCCAGCGACTTCCCGTGCGCGCCCTGCATGCAGAAAAAATGTACCTATCAACCGACCGAGCAGGATGCCCGTCAGTTTGACCTGAAACGCGAGCAGCCTTTGTGCTTCACGCGTGTGAACCCCGAGCGTGTCGCCAGCCGACTGAGCACGTTGTTAATGGCTGAGGAGTTGCGCTGATGCAATTGGCATTTGTCCTGTACAAATATTTCCCGTTCGGTGGCTTGCAGCGCGACTTCATGCGCATCGCCCTCGAATGCCAGAAGCGCGGCCATCAGATTCGCGTCTACACGCTGATCTGGGAAGGCGACGTGCCGCCTGGTTTCGAGGTGCTGGTGGCGCCGGTCAAGGCGTTCTTCAATCACCGTCGCAATGAAAAGCTCAGCGCGTGGATGGCCGCGGATCTGGCCAAGCGTCCGGTCGATCGTCTGATCGGTTTCAACAAGATGCCGGGCCTGGACGTCTACTACGCCGCCGACGGCTGCTTCGAAGACAAGGCGCAGAACCTGCGCAACTCGCTGTATCGCCGCTGGGGCCGCTATCGCCATTTTGCCGAGTACGAGCGCGCTGTGTTCGCCAAGGACGCGAAGACCGAAGTGCTGATGATTTCCGAAGTGCAGCAGCCGCTGTTCATCAAGTATTACGACACGCCGCTCGAGCGCTTCCACCTGCTGCCGCCGGGCATTGCCCAGGATCGTCGGCGGCCGGCGGATGCCGATGAGATTCGCGCCGGTTTCCGCGCTGAATTCAATCTCAAGGACGACGAGTTGCTGCTGGTGCAGATCGGCTCCGGCTTCAAGACCAAGGGTGTCGATCGCAGCCTCAAGGCACTGGCCGCCCTGCCGGCCGAGTTGAGAAAACGCACCCGGCTGTTTGTAATCGGCCAGGATGACCCCAAATTGTTCCAGATGCAGAGTGCGACGCTGGGCCTGGGCGACAATGTGACCTTCCTCAAAGGGCGCAGCGATATCCCGCGTTTCCTGCTCGGTGCCGACCTGTTGATTCACCCGGCCTACAACGAAAACACTGGCACCGTGCTGCTTGAAGCGCTGGTGGCCGGTTTGCCGGTGTTGGTCAGCGCGGTCTGCGGTTACGCCCATTACATTGCCGAGGCCGATGCCGGGCGCGTGCTCGACGAGCCGTTCGAGCAGGCGCAGCTGACGCAATACCTGACCGAGATGTTGAGCAACGACGCTGCACGTGCGGCCTGGAGCCGCAACGGTCTGGCCTTCGCCGAGACGGCCGACCTCTACAGCATGCCGCAGCACGCGGCGGATGTGATTCTGGCGGAGCACGCTTAATGAAGTTGATGCTGGCTGAACCGTTCAAAAGCCTTTGGGCGGGACGCGACCCGTTCGCCGAAGTCGAAGGCTTGCAGGGCGAGGTGTACCGCGAGCTGGAAGCGCGCCGGACATTGCGCACGGAAGTCGACGGCCATGGTTTTTTCGTCAAGATCCACCGTGGCATCGGTTGGGGCGAAATCTTCAAGAATCTGCTGACCGCCAAGCTGCCTGTGCTCGGCGCCGGGCAAGAGTGGAAGGCCATCCAGCGCCTTCAGGAAGTCGGCGTGCCGACCATGACCGCCGTCGCCTACGGCGAGAAGGGCGGCAACCCGGCGGATCAGCATTCGTTCATCGTCACCGAAGAGCTGGCGCCGACCATCAGTCTCGAAGACTTCAGCATTGACTGGGTCAAGCAGCCGCCGCAGCCAACACTCAAGCGCGCATTGATTGCCGAAGTCGCGCGGATGACCGGGATGATGCACCGCGCCGGGGTCAATCACCGCGACTGCTACATTTGCCATTTTCTGCTGCACACCGACAAACCGGTCACGCCGCAGGATTTCAAACTCTCGGTGATTGACCTGCACCGTGCCCAAACCCGCGCGAAAATCACTCAGCGCTGGCGCAACAAGGATCTGGCGGCGCTGTACTTCTCCGCGCTGGACATCGGCCTGACTCGCCGCGACAAGTTGCGTTTCCTCAAAGGCTATTTTCAGCAACCGCTGCGGCAGATTCTGGCGGAGGAAGCACCACTGCTGAGCTGGCTGCAAGGCAAGGCCGACAAACTCTACGCGCGCAAACAGCGTTACGGGGATGCGCTCTGATGGCGGGCTGGACACTTGAGCCGCAGTACGGCGAACTCGCGGAAGATTTCGGCAGCCTCGAAGCGGTGTTTGCCTTGCAGGGCGAACGCCTGACCCGCGATCCGCTGTCGGAGGTGGTTCGGGTGCAGCGCGACGGGGTCAATTATTACGTCAAACGCTACGTCGGCGCCGGTAAGGGCCTGCGCCGTTACCTCGGCAAGCCGCGGGTAAAAATGGAATGGCAGAACCTCAAGCGCTTCGCCAAGTGGGGCATCCCCACTGCCGAGGTGGTGGCCTGGGGCCTGGAGCGGCGGGGGGCGGCCTACGATCGGGGTGCGATGATCACCCGTGAGCTGCCCAATACCGAAGACCTTTCGGCGCTCGCCGAGCGCAAGGATCCCAGGCTCAAGGATCGCGCTTGGGTCGACGGTGTCAGCCGGCAACTGGCTGGCTACACCCGGACCATGCACGACCATCGGTTTACGCATAACGATTTGAAATGGCGCAACCTGCTGATCGACGATCAGGCGCGCATTTTCCTCATCGACTGCCCCAACGGCGAATTCTGGCGTGGCTTCTGGCTCAAGTACCGGATCACCAAGGACCTCGCCTGTCTCGACAAACTGGCCAAATATCACCTGTCCAACACCCAGCGCCTGCGCTTCTACAAGCAGTATCGCCAGTGTGATCGGCTCGATGTCGCCGACAAGAAACGGATTCGCCACGTGGTGAGATTTTTTGAGGGGCGCGAATGACTGATTTTCTTGCCGAACAGGACCGCGCACTGCTGGAGCGCCACGGTCTCGGCAATTTCGACGCACTGTGGGCCAAACAGCTTGAAGCTGTGGATGAGCCCAACACTGCCGGTGGCGGCTGGAGCAGCGTGTTCCGCCTGGATCTTGAAGGCCAGGGCTATTACCTCAAGCGACAGAGCAATTACCTGACGCGGACCTTGCAGGCGCCGTTTGGCGAACCGAGCTTTGCCCGCGAATTTCGCAACATCAGCCGTTATCGCAAGTTGGGCATACCGGCATTGCAGGCGGCATTTTTCGGTGAGCGCAAGGTCGCCGGGGAAGTGCGCGCCATTCTGCTCACCCGCGCCCTGGATGGCTGGAGCGACCTGGATTCGTTGCTGGCGCGCTGGACGCAGCTCAGTGCCGCGCAGCATTCGGCCGTTCTCACCGCTTGCGGGCTGTTGGCGCGGCGGCTGCACGGCGCGCGTCAGGTGCATGGCTGTTTCTATCCCAAACATATTTTCCTGCGCGCCACCGGCGACGGCTATGAGGCGCAACTGATCGATCTGGAGAAAACCCGGCCGCTGCTGTTCGGCATGCGTGATCGGGTCAAGGATCTGGAACCGTTGCAACGTCGCGCGCCGCAGTGGAGCGAGGCCGACTTGCGCCAATTGCTCGCGGCTTATCTCGATCAGCCGACTGACAGCTCGCTGCTCGACAGCTGGCTGAGCCGACTGACAGCGCGGCGCAGCCACAAGGAGACCCGTTGATGCAATTGTCTGAGCTGGCCCGCTCCGGGCGCGCACCCACACTGCCGCTGACCGTGACCCTGGCGGACGCTGCCGGCGCGGCGGATTTGCAGTTGCTGAGTCTGCTGAGGGTGTTGCCCGGGCAGCGTTACGTTGGCGCAGGTGTCTGGCGCGGTCGGCCGGTGCTGGCCAAGTTATTGGTCGGCAGCAAAGCTGCGCGGCATTTTCAGCGTGAGCTGCAAGGCGTGCGCTTGCTCGCTGCGCAGGGTATGACCACGCCGCTGTTATTGGCCGATGGGCTGAAGGACGGCGAGGGTGGCTGGCTGCTGTTCAAATTTATCGAGGGTTCCGAGAGCCTCGGTGATGCCTGGGCCGAGGTCGAGTCTCTGCCGGCGCTGGCCGATGAGCAGACCGCTGTTCTGGCCGAAGCACTGGATGCTATCGGTCGGCTGCACGGCAAAGGGCTCTGGCAGGAAGACTTGCATCTGGACAATCTGCTGCGCCACGGCGGTCAGTTGTACCTGATCGATGGCGCCGGCGTTCGTGCGGAAACGGCGGGGCAGCCCTTGTCCCGGCAGAAAGTGCTGGAAAATCTCGGCGTGTTTTTCGCCCAGTTGCCAAAATCACTCGAACCGTTCACCGAAGAACTGCTGGTGTATTACCTGCTGAGCAACAGCGAGCATGCGTTGCCGCTGGAGGCGTTGCAAAAACAGATCGACAAGGTGCGCAACTGGCGACTCAGGGATTACCTGATCAAGGTTGGCCGCGACTGCACGTTGTTCGCCGTGCAGCGCGGCGCATTTGCCCTGCGCGCCGTTCGCCGTGAAGAAGAAGCGGTCATGCTGCCGGTGCTTGAGCAGGCTGACGCCTTGCTTGATCAGGGGCACCTGTACAAGACCGGCGGCGCGGCCAGCGTCGGCAAAGTCGAGATAGCCGGGCGGGCTCTGGTTATCAAGCGCTACAACATCAAGAATTTCGCCCATTGGCTCAAACGCTTCTGGCGCCCGAGTCGGGCCTGGCATTCCTGGCGTGAGGGCAATCGCCTGGCGTTCCTTGGCATCGCCACGCCGAAACCGCTGGCGGTACTGGAGAAGCGCTTCTTGTGGCTGCGCCGCAGTGCCTATCTGGTCACCGAATACCTGCCCGGGCCGGACATTATCGAGCGCTTTGCGCCGTACGTGGAAAATGGCCAGGCGCCGGAAGCCGAGTTGCTGGCGCTTGATCAATTGTTTGCCCGATTGATCGCCGAGCGCATCAGTCATGGCGACTTCAAGGGCCACAATCTGTTCTGGCAGACGGATCGCTGGGCGCTGATCGATCTCGACTCGATGCGTCAGCACGCATCGGTCGGCAGTTTTGCCCCGGCCTACGCCCGCGATCGCGCGCGGTTCATGCGCAACTGGCCTGAAAGCAGCGCGTTGTACCAGGTCATTGATCAGCGGTTGCCGAAAGAAGTCTCCAGCGCAGGGTGATTCCCTCTCACGAGCAGACTCGTTCTTGCAAAGGACCTGGTCCACTGCGAAACGCAGTCTGTGGGCAGTAGCGGACAAAATACAGCGATCTGTCCTACAACTTCTCCAGAAGCCATGAACTGTGCCCTGCTCGGGCTCGATGCTAATTTGCCTGACGATCTCGGAGGGCGAATCTTGAGCATGAAAAAAATTCTGATGCTGGGCGTAATTTCTGTGGTGCTCTCAGGCTGTGGCAGTGTCTCAACCGTGTTACAGGCCGACGCCGATGCTGCCCGCGACTTGCGCAAAAAGAAGACCTACTGCCAATCGATTCCGCGCATCTACAGTGGCGTGGCCTTCGATTTTTGCACTTTGAATGCGCCGCCCGATCCTACGGGTATGCTGGCGCCCTTCGTGTTGTTCGATCTTCCGCTGTCCGCCGTGTTCGATACGCTTTCGCTGCCTTACACGGTCTATCGGCAGATTACCGATTCAAATCTGAGTATTTACTGGCGCAAAGACGGCTATTGAGTCGTTGAACCTGTTGATTCGGACCAATCGTGCAGGTGGCAATTCGCACAAGGTAATTCCCGTCATGTTTACGCTATAATCCCGCCCTTTAGCTGTCACTCGCCCTGTGCGAGGGCACATCAATTTTCAAGGCGCATCGCGCCTGCATGCAGACTAAAGAGGCTAGACCCCTGTGGCATTGACGATTCTTGGCCTGTCCGGCGCCCTTAGCCATGATCCCTCCGCAGCCTTGTACGTCGACGGCAAGCTGGTCGCGGCGGCTGAGGAAGAGCGCTTCGTACGCGATAAACATGCAAAGAACCGCATGCCCTACGAATCGGCGAAATTCTGCCTCGAGCAGGCCGGTATCAAACCTTCCGACGTTGATGTGGTGGCGATTCCTTTCGCTCCGATCAGCCTGTTCGGCAAGGCCCGCTGGCACTACGCCAAGCGCTACTGGTACGCCCCGGATCGTGCTCTTGATGCGATCCTGATGGGCAACCGTCGCTACAAGCGCTATCGCAACAAGATCGTCTGGTGCCTCGAACAACTGGGCTTCGATCCGAAGAAAATCAAGATCGAGCCGGTCGAGCATCACCTGGCACACGCCTCCAGTGCTTATCACTGCTCCGGTTTCAAGGAAAAAACCGCAATCCTCGGCATCGACGGTAAAGGCGAATACGCCACGACCTTCTTCGGTTACGGCGAAAACGGCAAGATCCACAAGATCAAGGAATTCTTCGACCCGGATTCCCTCGGTGGTTTGTACGGCGCGATCACCGAGTTCCTCGGTTTCGAGATGCTCGACGGCGAGTTCAAGGTCATGGGCATGGCGCCATACGGCGATGCCAGCAAGTACGATTTCTCGCGTCTGGCCTCGTTCGAAAATGGCGAGCTGGTGATCAACACCGACTACGCCAACGTGATCGGCCTGCGTCGCTATAAAGAGAAGGGCAAAGGCTTCTACTTCTCGCCGAAGCTGATCGAGTGGCTGGGTCCGAAGCGCGAAGGCGACATCGCCGACGAGCCTTACATCCACTACGCCGCGAGCATGCAAGCGCTGTTCGAGAAGCTGGCGTTGCAGATGATCGACTACTACCTGGGCGACGTGCTCAAGGAAACCGGCAAGCTGGCTTTCGCCGGCGGCTGTGCGTTGAACGTCAAGCTGAACCAGAAAATCATCGCCCGCGACGACATCAAAGAGCTGTTCGTACAGCCTGCGTCCGGCGATGCCGGCACCGCAGTCGGCGCTGCCGCTTACGTGTCGCACGCCCGTGGCGTGCCGGTCGAGAAGATGGAACACGTCTACCTTGGTCCGTCGTACAGCAACGAGGACGTGATTGCCGCCTGCGCCCGTCACGAGAACAAGCCGACCTGGCGCAAGCTCGACAACATGCCCGAGCAGATCGCCAAAATCATGGTCGATGGCAACCCGGTAGCCTGGTTCCAGGGCCGCATGGAATTCGGCCCGCGGGCGCTGGGTGGCCGTTCGATCATCGGTTGCCCGAGCGTGGCCGGTGTCGCCGACCGCATCAACCACCAGATCAAGTTCCGCGAGCGTTGGAGGCCTTTCTGCCCGTCGATGCTCGACACCGTCGCGCCGCAGATGATCAAGATCGATCACCCGGCGCCGTTCATGACTTTCACCTTCGAAGTCGCCGAAGAATGGAAAACCCGCGTGCCGGAAGTTGTCCATGAAGACGGCACTTCCCGGGCCCAGGTGCTCAAGCGCGAATACAATCCGCGCTACTACGACATGATGAAGGCGCTGGAAAACCTCACCGGTAACGGCGTGTCGCTGAACACTTCGCTCAACCGTCGTGGCGAGCCGATGATCTGCTCGCCGACCGACGCCCTGAACATGTTTTTCGGCTCTGACCTGCAATATCTGATCATGGAAGACATTCTGGTGGTCAAAGAGGGCGCGAACGCTTATGACTCGCTCGGCTGAACGCCATGTGCTGCAGTTCTGTCACGGCTATGACGGGCCGTTCCTGGACTGCGCACGGCAGTACGCCAGCCTGTTCGCCGGCACCGGCTATCGGGTGACCACGGTGTTTCTGACCGGGGCCGCCGATAGCGAGGTGGCCGCAGCCTGCGCTTCCGATGAAGTGTTGTTCATGGAGTACAGTTCCAAGGCCATTCGGGGCCTGAAACTGGGGGCTATCGGCGATCTGCGCAAGATCGTCGCCTCACGCAATTTCAGTCTTTGCATCGCCCATCGCTTCAAGCCGATCTATATCGCCTTGCTCGGCACATCGCTGCCAGTGATTGGTGTGCACCACGCATTCGGCGATTACCAGCGTGGCACGCGCAAGCTCTTCGCACATATTTTCCGCAAGCGCCTGAGCCTGCTCGGAGTGTCGGATGCGGTGCGCGACGACATGCGGCGCTGCCTGCCGAAATGGCCGGCAAGCCGAATCCAGACGTTGTACAACCGCATCGATGTGCCTGCACTGCAAGCCCGTCAGGTACCTTCCGAAGAAGCGCGGCAGATCCTCGGGCTGTCGCCGCATGCCTGGATCGTCGGCAACGTCGGCCGCCTGCACCCGGACAAGGATCAGGCCACGTTGCTGCGCGGGTTTGCCCAGGCGCTGCCAGGCCTGCCGGACAACAGTCAGCTGGCCATTCTCGGGAGCGGTCGTCTGGAGCAGGATCTCAAGGCGCTGGCGCGCGAGCTGGGGATTGCCGATCGAGTGCTGTTTCTCGGTCAGGTGCCTGATGCGCGCAACTACTTTCGCGCCTTCGATGTATTTGCCCTGAGCTCCGATCACGAGCCGTTCGGCATGGTGCTGCTGGAGGCCATGGCCGCCGGCTTACCGTTGCTGGCCACCGCATGCGGCGGGGCGAAGGAAGTGGTGGAGGGGGTGGGCATTCTGTTTCCACTCGGCGATGCCGAACATCTGGCTCAAGGGTTGCAACACCTGGCCGCGATGGATGAGCCGCAGCGTCGTCAATGTGCACAGATGATGCTTGAGCGACTGCATGAGCGTTTCTCCGACCGTGCGGTGCGCGAGACCTTCTGGCGCCTGCCGCCAGTTACCGATCTGGCAACGAGGGGCTGATGCTCAACCGATTTCAAGGCTGGCGCGAACGTGGCTGGTCGCCCGTTGACGCCTCGACCTACGCCACTGCCTGGCAACGTTATGGCGGCAGTGTCGCGACGCATCCGCTGGTCATCGAGCGCCTGGCGGACCTGGCCGGGATCCCGGTGCGTTATCTGGCCTGGCAGCCGCAGGGCGAGGTTAAAGCCGCCATCGCTACCTGGGGGCGCGACCTGGCTCTGTCCAAGGACGTGCTCAAACGCAACGGCAAGAAAGGCCTGTTCGACCTCGGCAATGCCGAGCTGATTCTGCCTGCCGCCGTCGATGCTCAGGCACCGCTGCGTCATCGGGCGCGCTATTTGTCGGCGCTCAACGAAAGCCGTTTCAGTGGCCTGAAGTTGCAGGCAGAACAGCTGGCTATGGCCCGCACGCCGGAAGAATTGTCGAAAAAATTCCGCTATAACCAGCGTCGCGAATTGCGCCTGCTGGAAGAAGCGGGCGGCGTGGTGCGAGCGGTCAGCGAGTTCTCCAGCGTCGAGCTGGCCGCGATGTATTGCGATCTGTTCCAGCGCCGCTGGGGTTTTCCGGCCACCGGCGCGGCGCGCATGGCCGAGGTCATCGAGTTGCTGCGCGAGCTGTTGATCGGCTCGGTCATTTTCCTCAACGATGCGCCGATTGCGATTCAACTGGTCTACCGCGTCGAGGCGCCGGAATGGATCAGTGTCGAATATGTGAATGGCGGCGTGGATCCCGAAACCCGCGAGTTCAGCCCCGGCAGCGTGCTGAGCTTTCTCAATACGCAAAGCGCCTGGGAACACGCACGGGCACTCGGCAAGCCGCTGCGTTTTTCATTCGGGCGCGCTGACCGTGAGTACAAGGACCGCTGGTGCAACCCTGTGCCGGTGTTCACCGTATGAGCCAGACCATGAGCCGCAAACAGCAATTGCTCAAGCGCCATCGACGCAACAAGCGCGTGGCTATGTTGGTCGCGCTGGCCGCAATCATCGCGCTAAGCGTGCTGGTCGCCTGGTGGCTGGCGCCGGTGTTGCTGATCGGCGGCTGGATCGCCCATGAAGCGTGGTTTGCCGATCATCTGTTCTACGCCCCGAGCGACGATTATCAGTACAGCTTCCCGCCCTATACGCCGCAGCCGAAGGTTCATCTGCACGGCGAGCAGTTGCGTCTGGATGAAGGTGTGATGCTGGCCGATGACGCTACGCTGATCCTGGCGGTGCGGGTCAAAAGCACCTGGCTGGGGCGCTTTCTCGATCCTTGTATCGCGTTATCGGGCGGCGCCAATCCTGACGTGCAAACCTTTGAGCGCGGTGTCGGCGGCCTGCGCTATCTGAACCTCAGCGGTCAGGCGCAAGCGTTGTCCGAAGGAGTGTTGCGTCTGCGTGGCCGTTTCTGTCGAGTGTCGGGCGAGCCGGTGCTGTGGGCGCTGGAACACGCCGATTACCGTCGTCAGCGGGTCATGGTCATCGCCCCTCACGCGGATGATGCGGAACTGGCGGCGTTCGGCTTGTACAGTCAGGCCGATGAAGCCTGGATCGTTACCCTGACTGCTGGTGAAATCGAGGCCGAACACTATCAGCAGATGGGCATGAGCAAGGTCGACGCCGCGCAGCTGAAGGGCCGTTTGCGCGCCTGGGACAGCCTCACCGTGCCGCAATGGGCCGGTGTCCCCCAGGAACGCTGCGTGCAGTTGGGCTATTTCTGCCTGCAACTGGCCGCGATGCGTGACAACCCGAATCAACCGGTGGGCTCGCGCGAAGCGGACTTGAGCGATACCCGCCTGTTCCGTCAATTCAATCCATTTGTGCTCCCGGGGGACGCCGATGGCGCGCCGACCTGGAACAATCTGCTGGCCGATCTGCGCGAAACGATGCTGCGCGCGCGTCCGGACGTCATCGTGCTGCCGCATCCGGCGCTCGACCCGCATCCTGACCACATCTGCGCGCAGCAGGCTGTGCTTGAAGTGTTGAAAGGTCTGGACTGGCAGCCGACGCTGCTCGGTTATGCCAACCACCTGCACGATAACGACCGGTGGCCGATGGGTAATAGTGGTGAAGGCGTGGCTCTGCCGCCAGCCTTTGATGCTGGCGTGCCGGTGCAGCCTGTATGCCTGGCGTTGTCCGCAGAGCAGCAGCGTGACAAAGCCATGGCCCTGGGCATGATGCATGACTTGCAGCCGCCTGCGCCGTTCAAGCGTCGCTTGCGTCGCAGCCTGCAGCGATTGCTGGCTGGGCGCTCCGGTTCGCCTTATGGCGAAAACGAATTTTTCCGCAAGGCGGTTCGGCGACATGAACTGTTCTGGCGTTTGTAACGACACAGGCGCCCGCGCAAGACTTTCTTGCGGGCGGGCATGTTCAGGTTTGCTCGGGTTGCTGTTGCGGCAAGGAAGACAATGAAAGTTCTATTTCTGGTGCAGAAAGATCAACGGGCCATTCTCGATCGGTTGTACGAGGGTGTCGCCGCCCATTGTGAGTGCGATCTGCGCTGGTTGAGCGGTGACGAGCAGCGCAATCTGCGTCGATACTTTCGCCGCGAAGTCGACGTTTCCCGTTATGACCGCATCGTGTTTTTCTTGCGCTTCAAGCAGGAGATCCGTCAGGTCGGATTTATTCGCACCATCCCCAATCTGGTGATTCTGGAGCACGACGCCTATCAGAATTACATTCCCTGCAAGTACACCGGCAAGTTCAGTGCGCACTATCGGCGTTTGCCGTGGGCACGCGTGATCAGTTCTGGTTTCGTGGTGACCGAGCGCCTGCGCTCGGAGGGCTTCGACGCCGTGTTCGTGCCCAAGGGCTACGATCAGACGCAATTGCAGGACCAGAGGCGCGAGAGGGATATCGAACTTGCCTTCGTCGGCAGTACCAACAGTGTGGCCTACAGCGGCCGCAAGGCACTGCTGGATGAATTGGGCCAGGTCGAGCCGCTGCTGGTGACGCGGACCAAGTCCGGGGCTGAATACCTGGAAACGCTCAACCGTATCCGCTTTTTTGTCAGCGCGGACGTGGGCATGGGCGAGTTCATGATCAAGAACTTCGAAGCCATGGCTTGCGGCTGCGTCCTGCTGGCCTATGATCAAGGCGCCGCCGAAGCTGCGGCGCTGGGTTTGCAGGACATGCACAACGTGGTGTTCTATCAGACGATCGCGCAGTTGCAGGAAAAGCTGGCCACGCTGCGCGAGGATCCGCAACTGGCGCAACGCATCGCTGACAACGGTCGCGAACTGGCGGTGGAGCAATTCAGCTTCGCGCGGATCGGTCAGCGCATCGTTGAAGAGCTTGAGCCACCGCTGCGTGAGCGGGCGCCGCTGAGTCTGCTGGAAAAAATCCGCCTGAAAGTGGGCATTTGACAAGTGTCATATAGCCAGTGATATTGCTGGCGACTTCTGATTAACGAGATTTCGGTGCAATTTTCCAAAGAAAGCCAGATTACATTGGTGGTTACCAGCTGCGGTCGACTCGATCTGCTCAAGGCCACTCTCGATAGCTTCGACCGGTACAACACGGCACCCATTCGTGAAGTGTTCATCACCGAAGATGCCGGCGACGAAGGCGTTGCCGGGATTCTGCCTGCCCACTGGAAAGAGCATTGCACGATCTTCGTCAATCGTCCGAAGCTGGGCCAGTTGGCATCGATCGACCTGGCCTACGGGCAGGTCAGCACACCCTATATCTTTCATTGCGAAGACGACTGGGAGTTCTACCGTCCAGGGTTCGTGGAAGACTCGATGACCGTTCTGCAGGCCCGGCCGGAAATTCTGCAGATCTGGTTGCGCAGCTATAATCACGATCTGCGGGTTCACAGTCCTTACATCCATTTGGGCGCGCGCGAGATTGTCGATGGCGTTGCGTGTTATCCGCTGATTTCCGACAAGCCGGAGTGGCAGGGGTTCTCGCTGAACCCTGGGTTGCGTCGACTCGAGGACTATCGGTTGTGTGCGCCTTTCGCCGGCCATGGTGGCGAGAAGGCCTTGTCACAGCGCTACTCACAACTGAACAGGGACGCCTTGATACTCGAGGCAGACGCGGTCATGCACACCGGTTTCGGTCTGCATGTGCAAACGGATGTCGAGCGTGAACGCAAAGCGCGCCGCAATCGCCGCGAACAGATCAAATTTGCCTTGTTTCTGTTGCTGGGAGTCTGCATTGGCTGGTTCATCAACTGAGTTCGAGTACCGCGCAGCTTGTCCCCGCAAATCCGTGCAACGGCTTTCTGCCCTATGAATATTCTCAATATCATGTGGGCCGGTGGCGCTCCGTTCGCATCAATCCATAAAGTGCATCAGCAGATACTCTCTCAGGCTGCGCCGTCGGCGGTGGTCAAAACCTGGCTCCTCCAGGGGCAGGGAGCCGAGTGCGGCGTGGATGTCGGTGAGGTCCGGGAGTGGCAGTTATCGTCAGCCCGCCTGAAGGGCCGGCATTTCTGGCGTTTGGCCAAACCCGTGATGCGGGCGAGGTTTCGCCAGGCGCTCGTGGACAGTGACGCTCGATTGCTGCTGCTGGACGGCATGGGTGTCGCACGCACGTTGTTACCGGTCCTCAAGAAACTGCCGCATATCCGCGCGGTAGTGATCTTCCACGGTTCGGCGCGTTTGAATGCCGGCGACCAGGCTCTATTCCAGGCAATCCCTGCGTCCCGGCTGGCATTGGTTGCCGTTTCCAGCACCCTTGCCGATTCACTGGCCCGCGATCTGCAGATGCCTGTCACCGCGCTGCGAAGTGCGTTCGATCCTGAGGCTTTTCGCGCTGACCTGTTCACCCGCGAGCAAGCCCGGACACGGTTGGGTTTGCCGCAAGGCGATGCGCCAGTATTGGGCGCCGTAGGGCGGCTGGTCTCGGAAAAAGGTTTCGGCTATCTGCTGGATGCCTTTGCCGCAGCACTCGACAGCCGCCCGAACTTGCGCCTGGTCATTATCGGCGAAGGCTCCAAGCGCGCGGCGCTGGAGCAGCGCATCGACGCGCTTGGCTTGCACGACAAGGTCTTGCTGACCGGGCATCTGAACGAAGCAGCGCAGCTTTATCGTGCGTTCGACTGGGTGGCGATCCCTTCGCTGGAGGAGGGTCTGGGTCTGGACATGCAGGAAGCGGTGATGGCCGGCGTACCGGTGTTGTGCAGCGATCTGGAGGTGTTCAGCGAACAACTGGGCAGCGCCGGCTGGTATGCCCCGGTCAATGACACAAAGGCCTGGTCCGAGACCATCGACCGCGCCTTCGGTGCCTCATCTCAAGCGATCAATGCCGAGCAGTACCGGATGCTCGCTCCGGACGAGGCCTGGTCGAGCTTCAGCCAGGCTGCCCGCGCATTGTTTTCATGACGACAAGACCGCGCGCTCAAGTGCCTGCATCGGAAAGCTGTCGTTCAGCTTTTCGCGCGCAATATAGCGGGCGAAATGTTGCAGGTTGCGTTTGATCAAGCGCTTTGGCAACGGTCCGCGGGTAAAGCGCATGTCGGCAACATCGATAAGGCCCATGCGGTTGTCTGGCGTGACCACGATGTTGCCAAGATGCAGGGAGCGGAAATAGATGCCCGAGCGGTGCAAGCTGCGTATCAGCTCGGCCAGATCCGGCAATGCCTGAGTCCAGTTGAAACCTTGTTTTGCGGCGATCTGGCGCAGCGTTTGCCCTGGCAGAGGCTCATACAGCACGGCGGTCATGCCTGGTTTCTCAAGGCGAAAGAACTGGAGGATCTGCAAGGTCGGCACGCCGAGTTTGTGCAGCTCGACGGCATTGTCGATGAATCGCTTCGAGTAGGGGCGAAACAAGGCGGATGAAAAAAACCTTTTGCGACGAAACAGTTTGAGAATTTTCCCATCCTGCAGCAGGTAGACTTTCGGCCCATAGCTGTCCGCTTCCAGCACTTTGGCGGCGTCGATCATTTGGTCTAGAGCGGCTTGTGAGAGCCGGGAGCATCGCATCGTAGGAAGCCTTGTCGAAAGTGCGGGGTGTTGTAGCGGGCAATGATGCCGAAAAGTTTCGATTTTAACCATGCCGCGTCGCATGGGCGAACCCTTGTCAGGAGCAGATTGATGCAGGAAACACGCTGGGCGCAACTATGGATGGCGACGGGGCTCTTGTGGTTTTTACTGGCCATTGCCGTAGCGCCCACCAACAAGGTTTACCAGCAGGGGCTGGTCGCTCTCGTCTGGTTGCCGGCGCTATTGCTGGGCTGGCCTGCGCGGCATCGCGTCAGGGAAGTGCTTTACGAGCAACGCTGGATCTACCTGCCGTTGCTCGGATTGCTGGTCTGGTCGCTGATCAGTCTGGCATGGACAAACGCACCGGAAACGGGTCGCGAGGCCAAGCGTCTGTTGTACATCGTGGTGTTCCTGCTGTTTTTTCCGGTGTTTGCCAGCGGACGCCCCGAGCGGTTGATTCGCCTGATGCAGTGGGGCGGGCTGGGATTGGCGGTGACGGCGCTGGTGGCGATTGTCAGGTTCTACGTCATTGACGGCAACGCCTGGTCTGCGCGGGTGGAAGGTCTGGGTGAACTGGCGCATCCGATCCTCGGCGGCTATGTCATCGGCCTCGCGGCCGTGTGGCTGGCCCTGTGGGCGCCGCGTGATTTGATGCGGCAAGGGATCTGGGCACTGGCGTTGACGGTGCTGGTTGTTTTTGTCCTGATGAGTCAGAGCCGCGGTGCGGCGTTGGCGCTGTTTCTGACCATCCTGGCCATGCCGATCTGGTGCCGTGACCGGCACAGCCGAATCGTCGCAGCCGTGGCACTGGTGGTGGCGATTGCGGCGCTGTGGCTGTTCGAGCCGTTGGTGCTGGCGCGCGGGGTCTCGTATCGTCCGCAGATTCTGATGGCTTCTCTGGATATGATCGCCAAGCACCCCTGGGGCGGGCTGGGTCTGGGTGGGGACTATCGGGTGCTCTGGTCTGGAATGACCTTCGATCACGCCCACAACCTGTTCACCCATGTCGCGATCGTGCTGGGTCTGCCGGGACTGCTGTTATGGTCTGCCGTCTGGTTCGGCGTGATTTTCCAGGCGTGGAAAGTTCGGGAAACGCTGTATGCCCGGGGGATCATCGGTATCTGGCTGTTCTCGACATTGGCGATGCAGTTCGACGCTGCCAGCCTCACCGGCACTCCGCGCGCCGAGTGGTTCATCAGCTGGCTGCCGTTGGGGCTTGCCAGCGTTTTGGTATGGGCGCGGGCCAATGGCGGCGCTTGTGATAAAATTTCGCGTTCTTCTTAACCAGTGAGCTCTACGATGACTGACGCACCGCCCAAAGCGGAACAGGAATCCAGCCTGAAAATCTACTTTCGGCTGTTGGGGTACGTAAAACCCTATATCGGTCTTTTCCTGCTGAGTATCGTGGGCTTCGTGATCTTTGCTTCCACGCAACCGATGCTGGCCGGGATTCTCAAGTATTTTGTCGATGGCCTGAGCAATCCCGAAGCGGTGCTCTTCCCCAATGTGCCTTATCTGCGAGACGTGCAGCTGTTGATGGCTGTGCCGTTGCTGATCATTTTGATCGCAGCGTGGCAGGGCCTTGGCTCGTTTCTCGGCAACTATTACCTGGCGAGGGTTTCGTTGGGGCTGGTGCATGACCTGCGTATCGAATTGTTCAACAAACTGTTGGTACTGCCCAACCGCTATTTCGATACCCACAACTCGGGTCATCTGATCTCGCGCATCACCTTCAACGTGACCATGGTCACCGGCGCCGCCACCGATGCCATCAAAGTGGTGATCCGCGAAGGCCTGACCGTGGTTTTCCTGTTCGCCTATCTGCTGTGGATGAACTGGAAGCTGACTCTGGTGATGCTGGCCATTCTGCCCGTGATCGCGTTCATGGTCGGCAACACCAGCAAGAAATTCCGCAAGCAGAGCAAGAAGATTCAAGTGGCCATGGGCGACGTCACCCATGTGGCTTCCGAAACCATTCAAGGCTATCGCGTCGTGCGCAGTTTTGGTGGCGAGGCTTATGAGCAGCAGCGTTTTGCGGCGGCCAGCCAGAGCAACACCGACAAACAGTTGCGCATGACCAAGACCGGCGCGGTGTATACGCCGATGCTGCAGCTGGTGATCTACACCGCCATGGCGGTGTTGATGTTCCTGGTGTTGTTCCTGCGCGGTGATGCAACGGCCGGTGATCTGGTCGCGTACATCACGGCTGCCGGTTTGCTGCCCAAACCGATCCGGCAATTGTCCGAAGTCAGCTCGACCATTCAGAAAGGCGTGGCCGGTGCTGAAAGCATTTTCGAGCAACTCGACGTTGAACCGGAAATCGATACCGGCACGATCGAGCGTGATCGGGTCAGTGGCCATCTGGCGGTGAACAACCTCAGCTTCACTTACCCGGGCACTGAACGGGAAGTGCTGAAAAACATCAGCTTCACCGCGTCGCCAGGTCAGATGATCGCCCTGGTCGGGCGTTCCGGCAGCGGCAAATCGACGCTGGCCAGTCTCATTCCGCGCTTCTATCACCACGAGACCGGCGAAATCCTGCTCGATGATGTCGAAATCGAGGACTATCGTCTGCGCAATCTGCGCCGCCATGTAGCGCAAGTGACCCAGCACGTGACGCTGTTCAACGACACCATCGCCAACAACATCGCTTACGGCGATCTTGCAGGCGCGCCTCGCGAAGATATCGAGAAAGCCGCCAGGGATGCATTTGCCATGGACTTCATCGCGCAAATGCCTCAGGGCCTGGATACCCAGGTGGGCGAGAACGGTGTGTTGTTGTCTGGCGGACAGCGTCAGCGTCTGGCGATTGCCCGGGCCTTGCTGAAAAACGCCCCGCTGCTGATCCTCGACGAGGCGACTTCGGCCCTTGATACCGAGTCCGAGCGGCACATTCAGGCAGCACTCGACCATGTCATGAAAGGCCGCACCACGCTGGTGATTGCCCACCGTTTGTCGACCATCGAGAAGGCCGATCTGATCCTCGTCATGGATCAGGGCGAGATCGTCGAACGCGGCACTCATGCCCAATTGCTTGCTCACAATGGCTATTACGCGCGGCTGCATGCGATGGGGCTGGATGCTCCGGCCGAAGACATTGCCTGATCTGCGGACCAGGGTGAGCCAGCCTCACCCTCGTGTATTCCCGGTGCGCGCGATCCTGTTAATATCGCGCCCCTGTTCATTTTGTATGTGGGTTGCTCCATGAAATTGTCGATGCCGCGATTCGATCAAGCCCCTGTCTTGGTGGTCGGCGATGTCATGCTCGACCGTTACTGGCATGGCGGAACCTCACGGATTTCCCCTGAGGCACCGGTGCCGGTGGTCAAGGTCGAGCAGATCGAAGATCGCCCGGGCGGTGCCGCCAACGTGGCGCTGAACATTGCCGCGCTGGGTGCACCGGCATCACTGGTGGGCGTGACCGGCGATGACGAAGCCGCCGACAGCCTGAGCAACAGTCTCAAGGGCGCCGGCGTGCGCGCCTTGTTCCAGCGCATCGCCCATCAACCGACCATCGTCAAGCTGCGGGTCATGAGCCGGCATCAGCAACTGCTGCGTATCGATTTCGAAGAGGTGTTCGCCACCGATGCGCTGGCACTGGCCGCGCAGGTCGACGAACTCCTGGAAGGCATCAAGGTGCTGGTGTTGTCGGATTACGGTAAAGGCGCACTGAAAAATCACCAGGCGCTGATCCAGGCCGCTCGTGCCAAGGGTATTCCGGTATTGGCTGATCCCAAGGGCAAGGACTTTTCGATCTACCGCGGTGCCAGCCTGATCACACCGAATCTCAGCGAGTTCGAAACCATCGTCGGTGGTTGCGCCGATGAGCACGAACTGGTGAGCAAGGGCGCCGTCCTGATGCAGGAGCTCGACCTCGGCGCGCTGCTGGTGACCCGTGGTGAACACGGCATGACCTTGCTGCGTCCGGATCATCCGGCGTTGCATCTGCCGGCCCGCGCCCGCGAAGTGTTCGACGTGACCGGTGCCGGCGATACGGTGATTTCCACCCTGGCCGCGGCCATTGCCGCAGGCGAAGAACTGCCGCACGCCGTGGCGCTGGCCAATCTGGCAGCAGGCATCGTCGTCGGCAAGTTGGGTACCGCAGCGATCAGCGCCCCGGAACTGCGCCGCGCCATTCAGCGCGAAGAAGGTTCGGAGCGAGGTGTGCTGGGTCTTGAGCAACTACTGCTGGCGGTTGACGATGCCCGTGCGCACAACGAGCGGATTGTCTTCACCAATGGCTGCTTCGACATCCTCCATGCCGGCCACGTGACCTATCTGGAGCAGGCCCGCGCTCAAGGCGATCGTCTGATCGTCGCGGTCAACGATGACGCCTCGGTCAGCCGCCTGAAAGGCCCGGGCCGGCCGATCAACAGCGTTGACCGACGCATGGCGGTACTCGCCGGTCTCGGCGCGGTGGACTGGGTGATCAGCTTTTCTGAAGGCACGCCGGAAAACCTGCTGCGCGAGGTCAAGCCGGATGTGTTGGTCAAGGGTGGCGATTACGGCATCGATCAGGTAGTCGGCGCCGATATCGTCACCGCCTACGGCGGCACGGTGAAAGTGCTGGGGCTGGTGGAAAACAGCTCGACCACAGCAATCGTGGAAAAGATCCGCGGCCAATAAGCTCAAGAGATCGCAGCCTGCGCCAGCGCCTGCACAATTCTGTTCAGGCGCTGGCGCAGGCTGCGATCTTTTTGCTTTTCAGGAATTCACTTTCTTGCGCGGTACGATTTTCTTCAGCAGCTGCCTGGCCTTGCCGCGCAGGCGTGCCAGTCCAGTAGCCTTCTCGGGTGGCGTCAGACCCTGTTGGCGCAACCAGTCCTTCCAGCGAATCCGCTCATCGCGCACCAGCCAGCCATCCTGTCGCGCGAAGCTTTCGGCCAGATACAGACCGCGGGTACTGGCCGGATACAGTTGATCCTTTTTCAGGGTGTACAACTCGGGCAGCGGCTGACCGTCGTGCAATGGCATCAAATACAGGTCAGGCCGTTTGCGATCGAGCCGCGCCACCAATTGATCACCCTCCAAGCGTTCATCGACATGAAACAGGCTCAAGGACTTCGCCTCCTTGGGCACATCCAGGCGCAAGTCATAGATCAATTGCAGGGACGCCGTCGGCAGATGCACGTACGCCCTTGGTCGCTCCAGCAATTGCAGGTTGGCGCAGCGCACCGGCCGTGCCGAACCGGACAGCGGTGTCAGGCGAAACGGCAGCGCTTCGCGGTAATGCAGCGCGGCGGAGTAGGGCGCCGGCAACCAGGTGTCGTTGAAACGCCCGCCGAGCCAGCCTTCCGGGGTTTCCAGCAGGCACTCTTCGGCAATTTCCTGAATCGCCGTGTGCAGCGGAATGTTCAGCTCATGGGCCGGTACGTAGCCGGAAATCAGCTTCAGTACCACGTCGCCGCGATCCTGGCGACGCTGGCGCACCAGCACCCAGTAATCGCGATTCTGCCAATGCAAGGTCAGGCGCACGGACACGCCGAGGTTGGCCAGTTCCAGGGCGAAGCGCTCGCTGTCGGCGACGCTGACCGGTTTGCGCCGTTGCAGGGTCTGGGCGAAGTTCAGCGGCATGCCGACGCTCTGATAGCTCAGGCCTTCGGGCGTGGCTTCGACGAACAGTGGCAGCGTCTTGAAGTTGCTCGGGTTCTTGCGGATGAGCGTGCGCGGCATATCGGCTCCTGGCTTAAGGCCGCGGGGCGGCGTCAGTGACTACGCAGGACCTGGGCAACGGTCGCTACGTTATGGGCGAGGTGCAGCGGATTGATTGTGCCGACAATAGCACTGGCGACGCCGGGATGAGTGAACAGCAACTCGAAGCTGGCGCGCACCGGATCGACTCCCGGACTCAGACAGACATGACCGCTGGCCAGGGCTTTTTTCACCAGAATGGCTTTGCCGTGGGCAGCAGCATAGTCAATGACTGTCTTTTCGTTTTGTTCGTTCAGATTGTAGGTGACCATCGCGCAGTCGCCTTGCTCCAGCGCTTTCAGCCCACCTTCGACGGTTTTCCCGGAAAAACCGAAGCCGCGAATCTTGCCCTCGGCCTTCAGTGCGGCGAGGGTGGCGTAGACCTCTTCGTGCTCAAGGATGGCCATGTCGTTGCCGTCCGAGTGCACGAGGACCAGATCGATGAAATCCGTTTCCAGACGTTGCAGGCTGCGCTCGACCGACATTCGCGTGTGCGCAGCGCTGAAGTCGTGGCGCGACACGCCATCGGCAAACTCTTCGCCGACCTTGCTGACAATCACCCAAGCCTGTCGCTGGCCGCGTAGCAGCGGGCCGAGGCGTTCTTCGCTGCGACCATAGGCCGGCGCGGTGTCGATCAGGTTGATGCCCAGATCCCGCGCCTGGCGCAGCAGCATGCGCGCCTCGTCGTCACCGGGAATCTGAAAGCCGTTGGGGTATTTCACCCCTTGATCGCGGCCGAGTTTGACCGTGCCCAGACCCAGCGGCGACACCGACAGGCCGGTGCTGCCCAGCGAGCGATGCAGTTCGTGCAGAGTGGCGATGGTCATGGCAGCAGTTGCTCCCACGCGGGTACACCGAGCGGTGGTTTCGGCAGCGGCGGCAGCGGTTCAGTCGCCTGCGGCTGGATGCCGTCGCGTTGCAGCGAGGCGATAACGCGGTCGGCGAAGTCCGGCGCCAGTGCCAGTTTGGTCGGCCAGCCGACGAGCAAGCGACCTTCCTCGGCGAGGAACGCGTTGTCCGGGCGGGTCAGGCCGGTTTGCAGCGGCTCGGCGCGATCGACGCGCAGGGTCGCCCATCGCGTGGTGCTGAGGTCGATCCACGGCAGCAACTGGGCGATTTCCTTTTGCGCGGTGGCGATCTGTTCCGCCGGTTCGCGGGCCACGCCTTCGCTTTCGGCAATGTCGCCGCCCATGTACCAGACCCACTGGCCGTCAGCGGCCGGGTGCGTGGTCACCGTGATGCGCGGCTTGGTGCCGCCGCCCAGGCAGTGCGCGTACAGCGGTTTCAAGCCGGGACCTTTGGCGAGGATCATGTGCAGGGGGCGGCGCTGCATGGCCGGACGGCTCAGGCCCAAGGCTTCAAGCAATTCGGCTGTACCGGCGCCGGCGCTGAGGACGATGCGCTGGGCGCGGATCTCACGGCCGTCGACTTTCAGGCCGACCAGCACGCCGGCTTCCAGCAGCGGTTCGATCACCTTACCGGCGAGCAGACCGTCGCCGGCCAGCTCGGCCAGACGCTGGATCAGGCTCGGGACATCCACCACCAGTTCGGCGAGGCGATAGACCTTGCCCTTGAAACGCTTGTCTTGCAGGGCCGGCGGCAGTTCATCGCCCTTGACCTGATCGACCCGGCCACGCACGGCTTTACTGGCGAAGAAACTGGTCAGGTTGCCGGCCAGCGTGCCTGGCGACCATAGGTAATGCGCTTCGGACAGCAGGCGTACGCCAGACAGATCCAGCTCGCCATTGCCGGCCAACGCCTCGCGCCAGCGTCGCGGCATGTCGGCGATGGCTTCCGAGGCGCCGGTCAGCGCGCCGTGCAGCGCGTACTTGGCGCCGCCATGGATGATGCCCTGGGACTTCACGCTCTGCCCGCCACCGAGGCTGGCGCTTTCCACCAGCACGGTCGAAAAACCCTGACCGCGCAGGCGCGCATTCAGCCAGAGGCCGGCGACACCAGCGCCGACAATCAGAACGTCGGTGGAAATAACGGATGGCATGCAACGACCTCAGTGCTCAAGACGAGGGCGCAGTATACAGACTCGGGAAAGGGGCGGATTTGTCGATGATCAACATGCCGAACATATGGGCCAATGTGGGAGCGAGCCTGCTCGCGAAGAGGGAATGCCAGTCGACATATGTGTTGACTGATGTACCGCATTCGCGAGCAGGCTCGCTCCCACAGGGGATTGTGTCTGGCAGTTAATGGCCGGCGGTTTTCGAGAACAATTGAATCACCACCACGCCCAGCACGATCAACGCCATCCCCAGCATCGCCGGGATATCCAGCTTCTGCCCATAGATAAACAGTGCCGCCACGCTGACCATCACAATGCCCATACCGGCCCAGACCGCGTAGGCCACGCCGACCGGAACGGTGCGCACTACCAGCGTCAGCATCCAGAATGCAATCCCGTAGCCGACAATCACCAGAATCAGCGGTAGAGGAGTGCTGAAGCCCTTGACCGCTTTCATCGAAACGGTGGCGATCACTTCGGCGCAGATGGCGATGGCCAGATAGACGTAGGCGTTCATGGCTTGATCCTCAAATAAATCATTGCTTGCTGGAGTGACATTTTAGGGACTGTTCAGATGGGGTAAAGTCATTAGCTATCTGTTCAGTAGATAGGTTGAAAAATCGTATGCAATGGAATCTCGAGCAGCTGCGGGTATTTGTCGACGTCGCCGAACAGCGATCGTTCTCCGCCGTGGCACGCCGACAACGCAAGGCGCAATCGGCGATCAGCAGTGCTGTCGCGATGCTCGAAGAGGATTTGCGCGTGAGCCTGTTCGAGCGCAGCAGTGGCCGTCAGCCCAGTCTCACCGAGGCGGGCGAGGCATTGCTGGAAGAGGCGCGGGAAGTGTTGCGCCAGTGCGAGCGCCTCAACGGCCGCGCGATGGCCATGCTGCGCGGTCAGGAGGCGCAGTTGCGGGTGGCTCAGGACGAGGCGATGCCGTATCAAGCGCTGGTGGAAAGTTTCGGCGAACTGGCCGAGCAGTTTCCCAGCCTGGAAGTGCAACTGACCAGCGCCGCCCAAGGCGAAGTTGCGCGCAAACTGGTCGAGCGCCGCGCCGATCTTGGCTTGTTGTTCTATCACGATGAAATCCCCGAAGCCCTTGAGCGGCGCGTACTGGGTCGAGTGGAAATGGTCACGGTCTGCGGTGTCAATCATCCGCTGGCGCAGCAGGCCTACGTGACCTGCCAGCAACTGGCGCAGCACCGGCAATTGCTGATGTCGACGCAGACCAGCGTCTATCCCGGCAACGAGCCGGCCAGCCCGCAGGTGTGGCGCGCCGACAGTTTTTACGTGATGTCCGAATGGCTGGTGCGCGATCTCGGCTGGGCGTGGTTACCGCGCCACGTTGTGCAGTACTCGGCGTATCAGGGCCAAATGGTTGAACTCGATAGCGAATGGACGCCGCCGGCGTTGGTGGTGGAACTGGTCTGGCGCCGCGACGAACCGCTCGGCCCCGCCGCGCGCTGGCTGGCGGAACGTTTTGCCGTGCACTTGCGGGCGATCGGCGACAAAAGCCGATAAACTCCGCCGCCATGAATAGAACTCTGTACACCGCGCTGTTTTACCTGGGGCTGCCATTGGTGGCGATTCGGCTGTGGCTGCGCGCGCGCAAGGCGCCGGCGTATGCCAAGCGCATTGGCGAGCGCTTTACTCTTGGCATGCCGACCTTGCAGCCCGGCGGCATTTGGGTGCACGCGGTATCGGTGGGCGAAAGCATTGCCGCCGCGCCGATGATCCGCGCGCTGCTGGAACGCTATCCGGCGCTGCCGATCACCGTGACCTGCATGACCCCGACCGGTTCGGAGCGGATTCAGGCACTGTTCGCCAACGAATCGCGCATTCAACACTGCTATCTGCCGTATGACTTGCCTTGTGCGGCGGCGCGTTTTCTTGATCGCGTGCAGCCGAAACTTGCGGTGATCATGGAAACCGAGCTGTGGCCCAACCACATTCATCAGTGTGCCAAGCGCGGAATTCCGGTGGCGCTGGCCAATGGACGGTTGTCGCAGCGTTCCGCCAAAGGCTATGGCCGTTTCAGCAAACTCACCGCGCCTATGCTTGCCGAGATGAGCCTGTTGGCGGTGCAGACCGAAGCCGAGGCCCAGCGCTTCCGCGATCTCGGCGCGCGTTCGGAAACCGTTGACGTCACCGGTTCGATCAAGTTCGACCTGACTATCGACCCGCAACTGTTGCAGCGTGCAGCCGATCTGCGTAGCCAGTGGCAGGCACAGGATCGTCCCTTGTGGATCGCCGCGAGCACTCACGAAGGCGAAGACGAAGTGGTGCTCGACGCCCATCGTCGCCTGTTGGCCAATCATCCGGATGCATTATTGATTCTGGTGCCGCGTCATCCGGAGCGCTTCAATTCGGTGTTCGACCTGTGCCAGCGCGAAGGTTTCGCCACGGTACGTCGCTCGACCGGGGCCAATGTCGATGCGCAGACGCGCGTGCTGCTTGGCGACACCATGGGCGAGTTGCTGTTTCTCTATGCCCTGGCCGACAGCGCATTTGTCGGCGGCAGTCTGGTGCCGAATGGCGGGCACAACCTGCTCGAACCCGCCGCGCTGGCGAAACCGGTACTCAGCGGCCCACACCTGTTCAACTTCCTCGACATCGCTGCGCAACTGCGCGAAGCCGGGGCGTTGGCCGAAGTGGATGATGCCGAAGGCCTGGCAGTCGAGGTGCAGCGCTTGTTCGAACTGCCGCGTGATGCGCAGCGCATGGCCGAGGCCGGGCTGGCGGTGATGCGGCGCAATCAGGGCGCATTGCAGCGCTTGCTGGATGGCTTGGCGCGGCTGATCCAATAGTCGCTTGGAATATTACTGTGGTGAGGGGATTCATTCAGATTGTTTATGGCCGGGACTTACTGTGGCGAGGGGATTCATCCCCGCTGGGTTGCGAAGCAGCCCCAAAACCATTCAGCGCGGTGATTCAGTCAGATCTGGCAAGCAGGATTTACGACTGCTGCGCAGCCGGACGGGGATAAATCCCCTCACCACAGGGGATTCATTCCAGATTTTTCATGGCCGCGCCTTTGGCTGGATGGTCTGGCGCGGCTGATCCAATAGTCGCCTGGAATATTACTGTGGTGAGGGGATTCATCCCCGCTGGGTTGCGAAGCAGCCCCGAAACCACTCAGCGCGGTGATTCAGTCAGATCTGGCAAGCAGGATTTACGACTGCTGCGCAGCCGGACGGGGATAAATCCCCTCACCACATGGGATTCATTCCAGATTTTTTATGGCCGCGCCTTTGGCTGGATGGTCTGGCGCGGCTGATCCAATAGTCGCCTGGAATATTACTGTGGTGAGGGGATTCATCCCCGCTGGGTTGCGAAGCAGCCCCAAAACCATTCAGCGCGGTGATTCAGTCAGATCTGGCAAGCAGGATTTACGACTGCTGCGCAGCCGGACGGGGATAAATCCCCTCGCCACAGGGGATTCATTCAGATTGTTTATGGCCGGGACTTACTGTGGCGAGGGGTTCATCCCCGCTGGGTTGCGAAGCAGCCCCGAAACCACTCAGCGCGGTGATTCAGTCAGATCTGGCAAGCAGGGTTTACGACTGCTGCGCAGCCGGACGGGGATAAATCCCCTCACCACATGGGATTCATTCCAGATTTTTAGGGCCGCGCCTTTGGCTGGATGGTCTGGCGCGGCTGATCCAATAGTCGCCTGGAATATGACTGTGGTGAGGGGATTCATCCCCGCTGGGTTGCGAAGCAGCCCCGAAACCACTCAGCGCGGTGATTCAGTCAGATCTGGCAAGCAGGATTTACGACTGCTGCGCAGCCGGACGGGGATAAATCCCCTCGCCACAGGGGATTCATTCAGATTGTTTATGGCCGGGACTTACTGTGGCGAGGGGATTCATCCCCGCTGGGTTGCGAAGCAGCCCCGAAACCATTCAGCGCGGTGATTCAGTCAGATCTGGCAAGCAGGATTTACGACTGCTGCGCAGCCGGACGGGGATAAATCCCCTCACCACATGGGATTCATTCCAGATTTTTTAGGGCCGCGCCTTTGGCTGGATGGTCTGGCGCGGCTGATCCAATAGTCGCCTGGAATATTACTGTGGTGAGGGGATTCATCCCCGCTGGGTTGCGAAGCAGCCCCGAAACCATTCAGCGCGGTGATTCAGTCAGATCTGGCAAGCAGGATTTACGACTGCTGCGCAGCCGGACGGGGATAAATCCCCTCGCCACAGGGGATTCATTCAGATTGTTTATGGCCGGGACTTACTGTGGTGAGGGGATTTATCCCCGCTGGGTTGCGAAGCAGCCCCAAAACCATTCAGCGCGGTGATTCAGTCAGATCTGGCAAGCCGGATTTACGACTGCTGCGCAGCCGGACGGGGATAAATCCCCTCGCCACAGGGGATTCATTCCAGATTGCTTATGGCCGGGCCTTGAGCTGCGCTTCAGCCGCCGACGCCAGATCCGGTGGCAGGAAATCCTTGTCCGGGTTGTAGTCGGCTTTCAGATAGCGCCGCAGATCTTCCAGATCACCCGGGTTCAGCGTCCCCGCTGCCTGTTTCAGGCGCAGGTTGTCGAGGATGTAGTCGTAGCGGGTGTTGTTGTAGTTGCGCACCGAGGTGTACAGCTGGCGCTGCGCGTCGAGCACGTCGACGATGTTGCGTGTGCCGACCTGATAACCGATTTCCGTGGCTTCCACCGCGCTCTGGTTGGAGATGATCGACTGGCGGCGCGCCTGCACCTGCTCGACGTCGGTGTTCACCGCGCGGTGCAGATTGCGGGTGTTTTCCACCACTTGCCGGCGCAGCGATTCGCGCTGCTGTTCGCTCTGATCCAGTTGCGCATAGGACTGACGCACTTGCGAACTGGTCAGCCCGCCGCTGTAGATCGGGATGTTCAGTTGCAGGCCCAGCGTGCTTTGCTCGACGTTGCCGCCATAAGGCGCGCCGAACGAGTTGGGGTTGGCGAAGCCGAGGGCGTCGTTGTCGCCTTTCTCGTATTTCGCCACGGCGTCGAGGGTCGGCAAGTGGCCGGCCTTGCGCTGCTTGAGTGTCTGTTCGGCAGAGCTGACCGCGTAGTTGCTGGCGAGCAGATTGAGGTTCTGCCGCGCCGCCGTGTCGACCCAGGATTTCGCATCGTTGGGCGCCGGTGGCAGGATCGGCAGCGTATGAACGATGCCCTGAATCGAGTTGTACTGACGGTTGGTCAGGGTGATCAACGCCTGGAACGCATCATCGACCTGACGCTGGGCGACGATGCGGTTGGCTCGCGCGGTGTCGTAACTGGCTTGCGATTGCAGCACGTCGGTCTTGTCCGAGAGGCCGACATCGAAGCGCTCGTTGGACTGATCGAGCTGACGTTTGAACGCGGCTTCTTCAGCCTTGGTCGAGGCCAGGTTGTCCTGGCTGCGCAGCACGTTGAAGTAGCTTTCAGCGCTCTGCAGGATCAGGTTCTGCTCGGTGGCCGACAGCTGCAGAGCGGCCTGCTCGTTGACGTCCTTCGCCGCTTGATACTGGAACCAGCGATCGGCGCGGAACAGCGGCTGCGCGAGGGTCGCCTGATAGGAATGCGCGCTGCGGTTGGCGATGGCTGAAGGCTGGTCGATCGAGGTGCGCACGTCAGCAACTTCGGCGCCACCGGACAGGTTCGGCAGCAGACCGGCGCGGGCCTGCGGCACCACTTCTTTCTGCGCGCCATACTGGGCGCGGGCCGCCGCGAGGTCGGCGTTGTTGTCGACCGCTTCCTGATAGACGCTGACCAGATCGGTTTTGGTCGACAAGGGTGCTTCCGCTGCCCAGGCCATTGTGCTGGACGCACAGGACACGGCAACAGCCAATGAAAGTTTGCGCAGCATGAGGCGATCCCTAGCATGAATATTATGGAAGTAATCCGGGCGCCAAAGGTAAGGCGCAGCCCGCACAGCGTCAAGGCTGAGCAGGCCCAGCGAGTGTAGTTGCGCATTGCTCCGGCAACAATCGGCCAACCTGGGTATTTACGCCATTCATCATGGCGTTCGCTGCGGTGTTGGCGTTCCTTGATGGTTGTGTCTAGACTGGCCGGGTTCTTGTCGGGGTGCCTTGCTATGAGGCTGAGATCGAATAATTTCGGATCCCGTTGAACCTGATCAGGTTAGCGCCTGCGTAGGGAACAAGATTTCTCGTCACCCGGCGAGTCCTCTTGTGCTTCGTCCGGGATATTGTTCGACAATCGAACGCCATGACGAATGCACAGCACCGGTCCTGGTGCGTCCGTGCCTTTCAGGTTCTGCTCCGACAATCCACTGCTGGATGCCGTCTGGAGAGCCTGTGATGACAACAAAAGAAAAAAACGCGATCAACCTGAGTGACTCGGCCAAGGTCGACGAGCAATCGGTCAAGCCGTTCACCCGTTCGCAAAAAGTCTACGTTCAGGGCTCGCGCCCGGACATTCGCGTGCCGATGCGCGAAATCAGCCTCGATGTAACCCCGACCGATTTCGGCGGCGAGATCAACGCCCCGGTCACCGTCTACGACACCTCCGGCCCGTACACCGATCCGAACGTGGTCATCGATGTGCGCAAAGGTCTGGCCGATGTGCGCTCAGCGTGGATCGATGACCGTGGCGATACCGAGCGCCTGCCGGGCCTGAGTTCGAACTTCGGTCAGCAGCGTCTGGCCGATGCCGAACTGACCAAACTGCGCTTCGCCCACGTCAACAACCCGCGCCGCGCCAAGGCCGGGGCCAACGTCAGCCAGATGCACTATGCGCGCAAAGGCATCATCACTGCCGAGATGGAATACGTCGCCATCCGCGAAAACATGAAGTTGCAAGAAGCGCGCGCGGCCGGCCTGCTCAAGCAGCAACATGCCGGCCACAGCTTCGGCGCAAGCATTCCGCAAGAAATCACCCCTGAATTCGTCCGCGAAGAAATCGCCCGTGGCCGCGCGATCATTCCCGCCAACATCAACCACGTCGAACTGGAACCGATGATCATCGGCCGTAACTTCCTGGTGAAGATCAACGGCAACATCGGCAACAGCGCCCTGGGTTCTTCGATCGAAGAAGAAGTGGCGAAACTGACCTGGGGCATTCGTTGGGGCTCGGACACGGTGATGGACCTGTCCACCGGCAAACACATTCACGAAACCCGCGAGTGGATCATCCGCAACTCGCCGGTGCCGATCGGTACCGTGCCGATCTATCAGGCGCTGGAGAAGGTCAACGGCGTCGCTGAAGACCTGACCTGGGAGTTGTTCCGCGACACCCTGATCGAACAGGCCGAGCAGGGCGTCGACTACTTCACCATTCACGCCGGCGTGCTCCTGCGTTACGTGCCGCTGACCGCCAAACGCGTCACCGGCATCGTCTCCCGTGGCGGTTCGATCATGGCCAAGTGGTGCCTGGCGCACCACAAAGAGAACTTCCTCTACACCCACTTCGACGAAATCTGCGAAATCATGAAGGCCTACGACGTCAGCTTCTCGCTGGGCGATGGCCTGCGTCCGGGCTCGATTGCCGACGCCAACGACGAAGCGCAATTCGGCGAACTGGAAACCCTCGGCGAGCTGACCAAGATTGCCTGGAAGCACGACGTGCAATGCATGATCGAAGGCCCGGGCCACGTGCCGATGCAGTTGATCAAAGAGAACATGGACAAGCAGCTCGAATGCTGCGACGAGGCGCCGTTCTACACCCTCGGCCCGCTGACTACCGACATCGCTCCGGGCTACGACCACATCACCTCTGGTATCGGCGCGGCGATGATCGGCTGGTTCGGTTGCGCGATGCTCTGCTACGTGACGCCGAAGGAGCACTTGGGCCTGCCGAACAAGGATGACGTGAAGACCGGGATCATCACTTACAAGATCGCCGCACATGCGGCGGACCTGGCCAAGGGACACCCGGGCGCGCAGATCCGTGACAACGCACTGAGCAAGGCGCGTTTCGAATTCCGCTGGGAAGACCAGTTCAACCTCGGCCTGGACCCGGACACCGCACGTTCCTATCACGACGAAACCCTGCCGAAGGACTCGGCCAAGGTCGCGCATTTCTGCTCGATGTGCGGGCCGAAATTCTGCTCGATGAAGATCACCCAGGAAGTCCGTGAATACGCGGCCAACCAACGCATCGACGCGGTTGACGTGGACGTCGCCAAAGGTCTGGCGGAGCAGGCCGAGCGGTTCAGGCAGGAAGGCAGTCAGCTTTACAAGAAAGTTTGACCCCGTACTGATCGTTCCCGCGCTCCGCGTGGGAATGCAGCCCGTGACGCTCCGCGTCACTGGACGCGGAGCGTCCCGAGAGGCATTCCCACGCAGAGCGTGGGAACGATCACAACAAATGTCCCTTTGAGATAACACCCTTGAGCATTCAACCCGGCACCTATTCTCCCGATCTCGCCGTCCCCGCTGCAAAGCGTGTGTTCGGCGGTCGCGATCTGTTTTCCCTGTGGTTCTCCCTCGGCATCGGCCTGATGGTTTTGCAGACCGGCGCATTGCTCGCGCCGGGTCTGGGTCTGTCCGGTTCTTTGCTGGCGATCTTCCTTGGCACGCTGGTGGGCGTGCTGTTGCTCGCTGCAGTCGGCGTGATCGGCAGCGACACCGGCCTGTCATCGATGGCGGCGCTGAAGCTCAGCCTCGGCAGCAAAGGCGCGAGCCTGCCGGCGCTGCTCAATCTGCTGCAACTGATCGGCTGGGGCTCGTTCGAAATCATCGTCATGCGCGACGCCGCCAGCCTGCTCGGCAGCCGCGCGTTCAGTGAAGGTTCGCTGTGGTCGAACCCTGTCTTGTGGACACTGGTTTTCGGCGCATTGGCAACGTTGCTCGCGGTGAGCGGGCCGTTGACGTTCGTGCGGCAGATTCTGCGCAAGTGGGGCATCTGGCTGTTGCTCGCGGCGTGCCTCTGGCTGACCTGGAACCTGTTTGCCAAAGCCGACCTCGCGGCACTGTGGGCGCGCGCCGGTGACGGTTCGATGCCGTTTGCCGTGGGCTTCGACATTGCCATCGCCATGCCGCTGTCATGGCTGCCGCTGATTGCCGACTACTCGCGTTTCGGCAAACGCGCGAAGAATGTTTTCGGTGGCACGGCTGTGGGTTTTTTCATCGGTAACTTCTGGCTGATGAGCCTTGGGGTGGCCTACACCCTGGCGTTCGCGCCGAGCGGTGAAGTCAATGCGTTGCTGCTGGCCTTGGCAGGCGCCGGTCTGGGCATTCCGCTGTTGCTGATTCTGCTCGACGAGTCGGAAAACGCTTTTGCCGACATTCACTCGGCGGCGGTATCGAGCGGGATTCTGTTGCGTCTGAAAGTCGAGCATCTGGCCTTGGCCATCGGCGTGATATGCACGCTGATCGCACTGCTGGCGCCGTTGGCGCAGTACCAGAATTTCCTGCTGTTGATCGGCTCGGTGTTCGCGCCGCTGTTCGGCGTGGTGCTGGTGGATCACTTCATTCTGCGCAAACGCAGTGCTCAGGTCGCGTCAGCCGCATTGCGCTGGCCGGCGTTGCTGGCCTGGCTGGGTGGTGTGAGCACCTACCACTTGCTGGCGAATCTGTATCCGGATGTCGGCGCAACCCTGCCGGCGCTGGTGCTGGCAGGGTTGCTACAACTGGTGCTGGGCCGGGCCTTCAGTTACGGCCGGGAAACAGCTCGGGCTTGAGAATGCCGTTCAGGCGCGGGTAAGGAATCTTCAGTTCGACGTGGCCCAGCGCATAGGGCGCGATGGTGGTCACGTCGTACTTGAGGATCACGCCACCGTAGGTCAGCGCCACGTGCGGGGTTTTCACGAACGGCCAGTTCGCGACGAATTCCGCCTCCTGATCGAGCTTGGTGCTGATCAGCCAACTGTTGTGCGCCACTTGTGCGGCTTTCCAGAATGCCTCTTCCTGACCCGGCAGCAACATGTCGGACAGGTTCAGCACCTTGTGCTGCTGGCGCGAATAGTTGATGAAACCGCGACCCGGCGTGCCGTGGGCGCCGCCGGTGTCGAGGTAGCTCGACAGCTCGATGATCACCAGTCCGTCATGCTGCTCGCGTACTTTCGCTTGCAGATAGCTGCTGTTGCGCGGGCCGGCGCTGGCGAGGAACTGCTCGCGGTAGGCGGCCAGGGTTGGCGCTACCGGTGCGTTCTTCTCGGTGCGGGTCATTTGCAGCAGACGTTTTTCGATGATGCCGTCCAGTGCCGGCTCATCCGGGAAACGCAGGGTGTCGATGTTCAACAACGGGCAATCGGGGTTGGAACAACCGGGTTTGAGTTGTTCCGAGGCGTCGCGGGTGGTTTCCAGCGGCGTGCGATAGTTGGGCTGGAACAGGCTGGCACAAGCGCCCAGAGTCAGGGCAATAGCGGCCACAGAGGCAATTTTGAAAAGCGACATGGGCGTCCTTTCGAAAGCAGGGGAAGGCGAAAAAGTTACCGCTTCGACTCTCAACGAAGCAGTCAGTTCGCCACTAAGCTGATTAGAGTGTGTTTCAGCTTCACCGTCCATCCCGCTGACGGTAAAGGGGCTGCATCAAACGGTGCGAGCGCGTTAGGATGGCGCGAAGTCGAGGTTGCCGGTTGTACGCGGAAACCCCGTAAAGGATATGCAGTAAAGAGGATGATCATGACTGACTTTGCCAACGCCATTCCGACCGCCGTGGATATCGTGCGGCGCGAAAAATGCTACGAGGGCTTCTACAAGCTCGACCGTGTGCACTTGCGCCATGAGCTGTTCGCCGGGGGCATGAGCCGCGAGATCAACCGGGAAATCTTCGTGCGCCACGATGCCGTGTGCGTCCTGCCTTACGATCCGCAGCGCGATGAAGTGGTGCTGATCGAGCAGTTTCGTGTCGGCGCCATGGGCAAGGCCGACAACCCGTGGCTGGTCGAACTGGTCGCCGGTCTGATCGACAAGGATGAGCAACCGGAAGAAGTTGCTCACCGCGAGGCGCAGGAGGAAGCTGGGCTGGACATCAAGGCGTTGTGGCCGATGACCAAGTACTTCCCATCGCCGGGTGGCAGCAACGAATTCGTGCATTTGTATCTGGGGCGTTGCAGCACCGACGGTGTCGGCGGTCTGCACGGGCTGGAAGAAGAGGCCGAAGACATTCGCGTAACGGTCTGGGCCTTTGAAGATGCCTTGCAGGCCGTGCGTGACGGACGTATTGCCAACGCGGCGAGCATCATCGCCTTGCAGTGGCTGGCGCTGAACCGCGCCGAAGTGAGGGGGCTATGGTCGTAAACAAGCTGCGCGATCGTTATCGGGTTGACCTCGTGGGGCTGCAAGCCGCCTGCGAGGCCAACTACGCGCGCCTGATGCGACTGCTGCCGGACATGCGCAACGAACCCGAGGCGCGGCGCATCGCCGTGACTCAGGGCGAACAGATGCTCGGCGTGCTCGCCCTCGAAGTGCTGCAGACCTGCCCGTACACCACGACCTTGCAGGTACGCCAGGAGCACAGCCTGCCATGGTTGCCGGTGCCGCAACTGGAAGTGCAGGTCTACCACGACGCGCGCATGGCTGAAGTGGTCAGCGCCGAGCATGCACGACGCTTTCGCGGCATCTATCCTTATCCGAACGCCGCCATGCACCAGCCCGATGAAAAGGCCCAGCTCAATGTGTTTCTGGGCGAATGGCTGAGTCATTGCCTGGCGTTGGGGCACGAGTACGAAGTCGTTCGCTAGTTGTGAACTGCGTCCGCTTCGGCGGTTTCCCCTTTGTGTCATCCCCCAGCATAATTGCCGCACCCATCCATTGCGTGCCTAGCCCCGGGAGAGCGCCTTGCCCAGCGTATCGACAATTACCAACGCCGACCCGGCGCTGCTGGTGCAGTTGTCCGACAGCCACCTGTTCGCTGAAGCGCACAGCAAGCTGCTGGGCATGAAGACCCGCGAGAGCCTGCAACAGGTCATCGACCTGGTGTTGGCGCAACAGGCGCAGATCGACCTGCTGCTGGCCACCGGCGATATTTCCCAGGACGGCACGCTGGAGTCGTATCAGGCCTTCCGCCAGATGAGCGCGCAGATCAATGCCCCGGCGCGCTGGATTCCCGGCAATCACGACGAGCCGATGGTCATGGCCGAGGCGGCGGTGCAGAGCACCTTGCTCGAATCGATAGTCGATATCGGCAATTGGCGGGTGACGATGCTGGATTCGGCGGTGCCGGGTTCGGTGCCGGGTTATCTGCAGGATGATCAGTTGCAGCTGCTGGCCCGCGCGCTGAGCGAGGCGCCGGAGCGTCATCATCTGGTGTGCCTGCATCATCATCCGGTGTCGATCGGCTGCGCATGGATGGAGCCGATCGGCCTGCGCAACCCGGAAGCGTTCTTTGAAGTGCTGGATCGCTTCCCGCAGGTTCGCGCGGTGTTGTGGGGGCATGTGCATCAGCAAATCGATCGCGAGCGCAATGGCGTGCGCTTGATGGCTTCGCCTTCGACGTGCATCCAGTTCGAGCCGGGCAGTGCGGATTTCAAGGTGGGCGAGCAGGCGCCGGGGTATCGCTGGCTGCGATTGTTGCCGGACGGGAAATTGGAAACGGGCGTCGAAAGAGTCACCGACTTCGAGTTCATCGTCGATTACGGCTCCAAAGGTTACTGAACTGACAATCAAAGACCCTCACCCCAGCCCTCTCCCAGAGGGAGAGGGGGCCGACCGCGGTATCTTTGGCTGTGCATCGACCTGAAACAGCGATATCGATTATGGATTCGCAGCAAAACGTTCAGGTCGGTGTAGCTCTCGAATATCCCCCAGTCGGTTCCCTCTCCCTCCGGGAGAGGGTTAGGGTGAGGGCAGCTTGTGCTGTCACACCAATTTATTGAACCCACCCCCAATCCCGGTCCTTCTCCCTGTAAACTCCGCTATCTTTCGCCGACAGCCAGGGAGCTCAAATGTCCGGTTCGATCCTCTATATCCACGGTTTCAACAGCGCGCCGGCCTCGAAGAAGGCCTGTCAGCTGGTCGCGGTCATGGAGCGGCTGGGATTGAGCGGGCAATTGCGCGTGCCGGCGCTGCATCACCATCCGCGCGAAGCCATCGGTCAGCTCGAGCAGGCAATCGCCGAGCTGGGCCGGCCGTTGCTGGTGGGAAGTTCGCTCGGCGGCTACTATGCGACTCACCTGGCCGAGCGCCATGGCCTGAAAGCCCTGCTGGTCAACCCGGCGGTCAGCCCGCACCGGATGTTCGATGGTTATCTGGGCACGCAGAAGAACCTCTACACCGATGAAACCTGGGAACTGACCCACGACCACGTCACGGCGCTGGCCGAACTGGAAGTGCCGCCACCGCAGGATCCGCAGCGTTATCAGGTCTGGTTGCAAACCGGCGACGAAACGCTGGATTATCGCCTCGCCCAACAGTATTACCGCGCCTGTGCCTTGCGCATCCAGGCGGGCGGCGACCACAGTTTCCAGGGCTTTGCCGGGCAATTGCCGGCGTTGCTGAGTTTTGCCGGCATGGCTGCCGATATGTATCAGGCAATCGATTTCATCACGCTGTGAAGTCTTGCCCCTCTTTCATGAATGACTGACGACGAGACCTTATGGCCACTCCCAGCGCTAGTTCTTATAACGCCGACGCCATCGAAGTCCTCTCGGGCCTCGACCCGGTGCGCAAACGCCCCGGCATGTACACCGACACCAGTCGGCCGAACCACCTCGCCCAGGAAGTCATCGACAACAGCGTCGACGAAGCCCTGGCCGGCCACGCCAAATCGGTGCAGGTCATCCTGCACGCCGACCATTCGCTGGAAGTCAGCGACGACGGCCGTGGCATGCCGGTCGACATCCACCCGGAAGAGGGTGTGTCCGGCGTCGAGCTGATCCTCACCAAGCTGCACGCGGGCGGCAAGTTCTCCAACAAGAACTACCAGTTCTCCGGCGGCTTGCACGGCGTGGGTATTTCCGTGGTCAACGCGCTGTCGACCGAAGTGCGCGTACGGGTCAAACGTGACGGCAACGAATACCAGATGACCTTCAAGGACGGCTTCAAGGCCTCCGAGCTGGAAATCGTCGGCACCGTCGGCAAGCGCAACACCGGCACCAGCGTGTACTTCGCGCCGGACCCGAAATACTTCGATTCTCCCAAATTCTCCATCAGCCGCCTCAAGCACGTGCTCAAGGCCAAGGCTGTGCTGTGCCCGGGGCTGCTGGTCAGCTTCGAAGACAAAGGCACCGGCGAGAAAGTCGAGTGGCATTACGAAGACGGCCTGCGCTCTTATCTGGTCGATGCGGTCAGCGAGTTCGAACGGCTGCCGAACGAGCCGTTCTGCGGCGCTTTCGCAGGTAATAAGGAAGCGGTCGACTGGGCGCTGCTGTGGCTGCCGGAAGGTGGCGACGCGGTGCAGGAAAGCTACGTCAACCTGATCCCGACCGCGCAGGGCGGTACCCACGTCAACGGTCTGCGTCAGGGCCTGCTCGACGCGATGCGCGAGTTCTGCGAATTCCGCAGCCTGCTGCCGCGCGGCGTGAAGCTGGCGCCGGAAGACGTCTGGGAGCGCATCGCGTTCGTCCTGTCGATGAAAATGCAGGAACCGCAATTCTCCGGTCAGACCAAAGAGCGTCTATCGTCCCGTGAAGCGGCGGCGTTCGTCTCCGGTGTGGTGAAAGACGCTTTCAGCCTGTGGCTCAACGCCAACCCGGAAACCGGGCTGGCCTTGGCCGAACTGGCGATCAACAACGCCGGCCGCCGTCTCAAGGCGAGCAAGAAAGTCGAGCGCAAACGCGTCACCCAAGGTCCGGCGCTGCCGGGCAAACTGGCTGACTGCGCCGGGCAGGACCCGATGCGTTCCGAACTGTTCCTGGTCGAGGGTGACTCCGCCGGCGGTTCGGCCAAGCAAGCGCGGGACAAGGAGTTCCAGGCGATCCTGCCGTTGCGCGGCAAGATCCTCAACACTTGGGAAGTCGACGGCAGCGAAGTGCTCGCAAGCCAGGAAGTGCACAACATTGCCGTGGCCATTGGCGTCGATCCGGGTGCGGCGGACATGAGCCAGTTGCGCTACGGCAAGATCTGCATCCTCGCCGACGCTGACTCCGACGGTCTGCACATTGCGGCCTTGCTGTGCGCGCTGTTCGTCCAGCACTTCCGCCCGCTAGTGGATGCCGGTCACGTCTATGTGGCGATGCCGCCGCTGTACCGCATCGACCTCGGCAAAGAGATTTACTACGCTCTCGACGAGGCCGAGCGCGACGGTATTCTCGATCGCCTGGTCGCCGAGAAGAAACGCGGCAAGCCGCAGGTCACCCGATTCAAGGGTCTGGGCGAAATGAACCCGCCGCAACTGCGTGAAACCACCATGGACCCGAACACTCGGCGTCTGGTGCAGTTGACGCTGGGCGAAGACTTCGCCGAAACCTCGGAAATGATGGACATGCTGCTGGCGAAGAAACGCGCCGGCGACCGCAAATCCTGGCTGGAATCCAAAGGCAACCTCGCCGAGGTGCTGGCCTGATGCAGTTTGGCTGGGCCTTGGCGGGTGCGTTGCTGCTGAGTGCGCTGAGCGTGTCGGCCGAGCCGCTGCAACAATTGCGGCTGCTTTCCGAACACCCGGTCGAAGGCATGCGCGGCGGTAACCTGTCGGGGCTGGCCATGTGCGGCAATGAGCTGTGGACGGTTTCCGATCGCGATGACGAGCAGATCTATCGGCTCGATACCCGCGATCCGGTCTGGCAGGCGCAAACCGTGCACATCGACGTGCCGCCCGTGCCCGAGAGCGGCTTGCCGTGGGGTTTGAGTTCGCGCACCTGGGCTGCATCGTTCATTCGCGGTGGCGATCTGGATTTCGAAGGCATCAGTTGCGACAGCGTAGGCAATCGCTACATCGTCAGTGAGGCCCATGCGGCGGTGTTGCAGGTGCCGGTCAGTGGCCCGGCTAACTGGCTGAAAATCTCGCCGCTGCTGGTTCGCGAAGCGCGGGCGAGCGGCATGCTGCTCAAATTCAATTCGATCTTCGAGGGCCTGGCGATCAACCCGGCCGGTGATCAGATGTGGCTGGCCGCCGAACGGCAAAAACGCGGTTTGCTGCTGATCAAGCGCCAGCAGACGGTGTGGGATTGTGACGGTCGCTGCGTGCTGCTCAGTGAGGGCGGCAAGGAGATGCAGCCGCCGCAGTTTCCCAAGGCGAAAGCGGTTCATCGCGACTTTTCCGACATTTCGTTGTTTAACGGCAAGCTGTTTACCCTTGAGCGCAACGCTTTCGAGATCTGCCGTCGCGATGCACAGACGGCCAAAGTCGAGCAATGCTGGTCGTACGCCGGCGAACTGTTGCAGGAAAATCGCCGCTACTCGCAGAACTACGGACTGGAAGAAGCGCTGATCATTGATGCCGAAGGTGCGTGGGTCGGCGTCGACAACAATTTTGGCCCGCGTGCCGACGGCGAAGTCCGCCCGGTGGTCTGGCGCTTCGCCGCGCCGGACGGTGGCTGGAGCGCCAGGCCATGAGCCAGCAGCCACCGGGCAAGCGTGCCGGTCGGGTGTTGATGATCCTCGCCTGGTGCGCGGCGCTGTTTCTCGCGACGCGGTTTTTCGGTCAGTGGGAGCAGCGCCAGCAGAATCCGAACATCGTGGTCACGTCGGAGCAGGGCGAAGGTTTTATCGAAGTGAAACTGGCGAGCAATGCCCAAGGGCATTTTGTCGCCAGTGGCCAGATCAACGGCGAACCGGTCGAGTTCATGCTCGATACCGGCGCGACCGATGTGGCGATCCCGGCGGATCTGGCCAAGCGTTTGAAGCTGCAAGAAGGTTTTGGCGTGACCCTGAGCACGGCCAACGGCCTGAGCCAGGGCTATCGAACGAAGATTGCCCGCCTGCAATTGGGCGACATCGTCCTGCGGGATGTGCGCGCACTGGTGGCGCCAGGGCTGCATGGCGATCAGGTGCTGCTCGGCATGAGCGCCCTGAACAGACTTGAATTTACCCAGCGCGGTGGCACCATGCTGCTGCGCCAGACAACGAACCGATGAGGCCCGCATGAGCGACTCCCTTGATCTCAGCCTGGACGGTGTAGAACGCCGATCGCTGGCTGACTTCACCGAAAATGCCTACCTCAACTACTCCATGTACGTGATCATGGACCGCGCCTTGCCGCATATCGGCGACGGCCTGAAGCCGGTACAGCGGCGTATTGTCTACGCCATGAGCGAACTGGGGCTGGACGCTGATTCCAAGCACAAGAAATCGGCGCGTACCGTCGGTGACGTGCTCGGCAAGTTCCACCCCCACGGCGATTCGGCGTGCTACGAAGCGATGGTGCTGATGGCGCAGCCGTTCAGCTATCGCTACACGCTGGTCGACGGCCAGGGCAACTGGGGTGCGCCGGACGATCCCAAGTCCTTCGCCGCCATGCGTTACACCGAAGCGCGGCTGTCGCGCTATTCCGAAGTGCTGCTCAGCGAACTGGGCCAGGGCACCGCTGACTGGGGGCCGAACTTCGACGGCACCCTGCAGGAGCCGCTGGTGTTGCCAGCGCGCCTGCCGAACATTCTGCTCAACGGCACCACCGGTATCGCCGTGGGCATGGCCACCGACGTGCCGCCGCACAACCTGCGTGAAGTCGCCACCGCCTGCGTGCGTCTGCTCGATGAGCCGAAAGCCACGGTCGAGCAGCTCTGCGAACACATTCAGGGGCCGGACTATCCGACCGAAGCGGAAATCATCACGCCGCGTGCCGACCTGCTGAAAATGTACGAAACCGGCAAGGGCTCGGTGCGCATGCGCGCCGTGTACCACGTCGAGGATGGCGACATCATCGTTACCGCGCTGCCGCATCAGGTCTCCGGCGCCAAAGTGCTGGAGCAGATCGCCGCGCTGATGCAGGCCAAACCGTCGAAAGCGCCGCAGATCGCCGATCTGCGTGACGAATCCGACCACGAAAACCCGTGCCGCATCGTGATCATCCCGGTCAACAGCCGCGTCGATCACGAAGCGCTGATGCAGCACCTGTTCGCCAGCACCGAGCTGGAATCGACCTACCGGGTCAACGTCAACATCATCGGTCTGGACGGCAAGCCGCAGCTGAAAAACCTCCGTGCGCTGCTGGTCGAATGGCTGGAGTTCCGCGTGCTGACCGTGCGTCGCCGCCTGCAATTCCGCCTCGACAAGGTCGAACGGCGCCTGCACCTGTTGGACGGTTTGCTGATCGCCTACCTCAACCTGGATGAAGTGATCCACATCATCCGCACCGAGGAACACCCGAAAGCCAAGCTGATCGAGCGTTTCGCCCTCAGCGAGATTCAGGCCGACTACATCCTCGACACCCGCTTGCGTCAGTTGGCGCGACTGGAAGAGATGAAGCTGCGCGACGAGCAGGACGAACTGCTCAAGGAACAGGCCAAGCTGCAAGCCCTGCTGGGCAGCGAAGCCAAGTTGAAGAAACTGGTGCGCACCGAGCTGCTCAAAGACGCCGAAACCTACGGCGACGACCGCCGCTCGCCAATCGTCGAGCGCGCCGAAGCCAAGGCGTTGAGCGAGCACGACCTGCTGCCGAACGAGAAAGTCACCGTCGTGCTGTCGGAAAAAGGCTGGGTACGTTCGGCCAAGGGCCATGACATCGACGCCACCGGTCTGTCGTACAAGGCCGGCGATGGCTTCAAGACCTCGGCGGCGGGGCGCTCCAACCAGTTTGCCGTGTTCATCGATTCCACCGGTCGCAGCTACTCGGTTGCCGCGCATACCTTGCCGTCGGCCCGTGGTCAGGGCGAACCCTTGACCGGCCGTCTGACGCCGCCACCGGGTGCTTCGTTCGAATGCGTGCTGATGCCCGAAGACGATGCGCTGTACGTGATTGCGTCCGATGCCGGTTATGGCTTCGTGGTCAAAGGCGAAGATCTGCAAGCGAAGAACAAGGCCGGCAAGGCCCTGTTGAGCCTGCCGAACAACGCCAAGGTCATCGCGCCGCGCCCTGTGGCCGATCGTGAGCAGAACTGGCTGGCCTCGGTCACGACCGAAGGTCGCCTGCTGATCTTCAAAATCAGCGATCTGCCACAATTGGGTAAGGGCAAAGGCAACAAGATCATCGGTATCTCCGGTGAACGCGTGGCCAGTCGCGAAGAATATGTCACGGACATCGCCGTCCTGCCGGAAGGCGCCACCCTGGTGTTGCAGGCTGGCAAACGGACCCTGTCACTGAAAGCCGACGACCTCGAGCACTACAAAGGTGAGCGTGGACGGCGCGGAAACAAACTTCCGCGGGGCTTCCAACGGGTCGATGCGCTGCTCGTCGAAAACCTCAATTAGGCGAGAACGCCTTCCTAGAGCGTTCGATCTGCGATTAAACGCGTAGATCGACGCTTTGGCGCTGGAGTCGGAACGCATATTCACGGATGATATGGCCTTTCAAGCGCCGGCGTGGCCGAGCGTTCTTCATATTTATTGAGTATTTTCACTGTGGTCAGCCTTGTGGCGGCCACCTGGACGGGATGATGACTGCTCTACGCCCCCTTATTTTGTTGCTCGCCGGCGTTCTTGGCCTGGCGGGTTGCAGCGTTCACCAGCCGGTGTCGCTGTACCAACTGGACAGCGGAAGTCCGGTTCAGCCTGCGCAAAGCGCGGGCATGGCGGTTTTGCTGGGGCCGGTGGTTGTAGCCGATTACCTGCAACGCGAAACCCTGCTGCAACGTCAACCCGACGGCAGCCTGCAAGCGGCGACCGACGGTCGTTGGGCTGGCAGCCTTTCGTCGGATATCGATCAGTTGCTGATGCGTCAGGTCGCCGGTCACCTGGACAGCCAGCGTGTGGTGCTGGCGCCTGCTACCGCCGGGTTCACACCGGATGTGCAGGTGTTGCTGACCATCACCCGTCTGGATTCCGGAGCGAAACAACCGGCGATTCTCGATGCGCAGTGGCGTTTGATCGATCGTCGCGGCAAGGTGCGTGATAACCGCATCATTCACCTGCAGGAGACGCACGCTGGCAGCACCGCGTCCCAGGTGCAGGCACAAGGGGTTCTGTTGCAGCGTCTGGCCGAGCAGTTGTCGGTGGCGCTCAAGCCACTGGCCAACCAGCCGCCCGTGGCCGAGGCACCGCGTAAAGCCGCGCCGAAACCCGCAGCGCCTGCGGCGGATGCCGAGAAGCAGCCGAAGATTCCAATGGCCTCGCCGATTCGTACCGATATGGAAGTGTTTCGCTTCTGAGGCTGGAACGAGTCACAACAGAGCCCGCCTTGTGCGGGCTTTGTTGTGTCTGGAGGTGGGGTGGAAGATCAAAAGCCCCTCACCCTAACCCTCTCCCGGAGGGAGAGGGGACCGATTGGGGGATATTCGATAGCTACACCGACGTGAACGCGCGGAGGTGAATCCATAATCGCCAAGATCTGTCAGGTCGATATATGGCGCCAGACACCTCGGTCGGTTCCCTCTCCCTCTGGGAGAGGGCTAGGGTGAGGGGCTTTTCAGGGATGCACACATTCCAGTAACGCCGCGCACAAAAAAGCCCGCAGACAATCACTCGTCTGCGGGCTTTTGCGTATCGGGCCTAAGCCTTACGCCCGGCGCTCATGCATCCGCGCCAGTTGCCGCTCCAGCATCGACGGATACGGCTCCATCAACCGCTCCACACAGCACGCGCCCTCAGGGCTGGCGATCGGCCGGATCCTCGCACGTTGGCGGATCAACGCGTCATCGCTGATCTTGCGTTCAACCAGTAGCAGATTGCGGCTGTGTTGCGACAAGGCCAGTGCATCCTGGGCCGAATCGGTCAGCAGCAGATCAATCTGGCTCAGACCGAACAACTCATCGCCCAGGGTCAGGCCCAGCTGCAATTGCAGGGTGATGCCGCTGTCTGCGACCTCGATCTGCAACTGATGACCCAGAGCACGCAGCAGTTCGCCGCAGCAGATGGCATTGGTCAGGTAATCGTCGCCGCAATCTTCGGTGTGGAACAGCAACAGCGTGCTGCCATCGTTGAGGGTTTCGATTTCGCCCTGATACAGCGACGCGGCCTGCTCGAGGCAGTCGCGATAGCGTTCCTGCAATTCTTCCAGACGTGCGCGAGGCAAGCGGCGCAATTGTTCCTGCGAACCCAGTTGCACGGCCAGTACGGCGGTATGCTGCGGAACGTCAGGGCTCGGTTTGCGCGTGAGCGGTTGGGCGGCGCCGTTGAGCGATTCGTCGCGCAGGTCGGCGAAGGCGTCATCGTCATCATCGTCTTCGACGGTGCTGACCAGGTGACGCGGCGCCGGTTTCTTCGCGGCCAGCGGGCGGCTTTCGTCGAAGCTCGGATCGCGCAGGTTGCGCACCTCGAATTCCGGCTCGTCTTCTTCCTCGGCGAATTCCGGCTCGGGTTCAGGCTCGGGCTCCGGTTCCGGGGCGTAGCTGGCGTGCAGCTGGCGCGCCAGATCGCCGATTTCGTCCTGACGATCGATGCCCGGGGTGTGCGCGTCGATGCGGCGCAGCCACACGCGCAATTGCAGCAACGGCGTCGACAGATAACGGCCCATGCGCAGGCTCAGAGCCAGCGACAGTGCCAGCAGAATCGCACTCAGAATGCCCATGCTTTGCAGGCTGATGGTCATTGGCTGCTGGAACTGATCCATGTCCAGGCTGATGCGCAGTTGCCCGGCCGTCACGTCCTGGAAAGTGATCTTGCTCTCATACATGCCCTCGGCTTCGCCCAGCAGGCTGTGCTTGGGACGCTGACCGGACTCGGCGAGGATGCGGTTGTCCACACTGTAGATCGCCGCGTGGGCGACCAGTTTGTTCTTGGTCAGGTTGTTGAGCAGCACGTTGAGGCTGAGGATGTCGTTGGACACCAGCAGCTCGGTGGCCGACGTGGCAGTCTGCGTGGTCAGGCTTTCGCCCAGCGCATCGGCCTGCTCGTGCATGGCCTGCTTGAATTGCAGACCCATCACCCCGGCATAGATCACCAGGGCCAGAGCGACCAGGATCACGTTGTGGCTGGCAATGCGCAATGCAATCGGTACACGGCGATGGCGCAGTGCACGGAAGATCAGCAGGAAGAAGTTATCGGTTTTGACTGGCGTGGGCCGGTTCACTTGAGCTCGGCTCTTTGTCCGTGAAGTTGACGCGCAGTATAGCGACAGGCCCCAGACCGGCAAAGCGCTCGCGGTGCCCGATGGTCACTGAAAGTGGGTAGAATGCGGTTTTTTTCCAGTTGCGGGGGTGCGCGTTGCGCGAAATCGTCCTGATTAACATCACGGGAGTCGACCGTCCGGGTCTGACGGCGGCCATCACCGGTGTTCTGGCACAAGGTGGTGTGAACATTCTCGACATCGGTCAGGCGGTGATCCACGACACCCTGTCGTTCGGCATCCTGGTTGAAATTCCCGATTCCGAGCAAGGCAAATCGGTGCTCAAGGACATCCTGTTCAAAGGCTACGAACTGGATCAGCAAGTGCGCTTCACCCCGGTGTCCGAAGAGGACTACCAGCAATGGGTGGGCAATCAGGGCAAGAAGCGCCATATTGTTACCCTGCTGACGCGCAAGGTCACTGCCGGCCAGTTGCAGGCGGTCAGCGCGATCACCGCCAAATATGGCCTGAACATCGACCATATCGACCGTCTGTCGGGGCGCATGCCGCTGGACACACCGGCCGACAAGGGCAAGGGTTGCATCGAGTTTTCCGTGCGCGGCGAAGCTGCCGATCCGCAGGCCTTGCGCGCCGAATTCCTCAGCGTTGCCCAGGAATTGAACGTCGATATCGCCTTCCAGGAAGATTCGCTGTTCCGTCGCAACCGACGTCTGGCCGTGTTCGACATGGACTCGACGCTGATCGAAGCGGAAGTCATCGATGAGCTGGCCAAGGCGGCCGGCGTGGGTGATCGAGTGTCTGAAATCACCGAGCGCGCCATGGCCGGCGAACTGGATTTCCGCGCCAGCTTCAAGGAGCGTCTGGCGCTGCTCAAGGGCCTCGACGTCAGCGTGCTCGACTCGATCGGCGCCTCGCTGCGCCTGACCGAAGGCGCCGAAACCCTGTTCGCCGAACTCAAGCGCCTCGGCTACAAAACCGCCATCCTGTCCGGCGGCTTCACTTATTTCGCCAAGCAGTTGCAAGCCAGGCTTGGCATCGATTACGTGTTTGCCAACGAGCTGGAAGTGGTCGACGGCAAGTGCACCGGCGTGGCGATCGAGCCGATTGTCGATGCGCAGCGCAAGGCTGACTTGCTCAAGGAACTGGCGCACAAGGAAGGTCTGCGTCTGGAGCAGACCATTGCCGTCGGCGACGGCGCCAACGACTTGCCGATGCTGGCGATTGCCGGGCTGGGCGTGGCATTCCGCGCCAAACCACTGGTCAAGCAGTCGGCGAAGCAGGCGATCTCAACGCTGGGGCTGGATGGTGTGTTGTATCTGCTGGGTTTCCGCGATCGCGACGGGCAGCTCTGAGATCTCGATAAGCTGATCTGGCCTCTTCGCGAGCAAGCTCGCTCCCACATTTGAAATGCATTTGAATGTGGGAGCGAGCTTGCTCGCGAAGGCCGCACCTCGGTCTAAAGTGAATTCCACAACGAATCAAAATCCTCCTCACCTCCGCCATTCTGCGCAGGATCCAGCGAGCGGTAGGCGAACTGGTTGAAGCTGTGCGTACTCGCCACCCGCCGATCCAGCCCGGCGCGGTGCTCTTCGCCCTGGGTGTTGATCAACACCTTGTTGCCTTCCTGAAACGGCAGGCGCGGCGCAAGCACGGTTGCCGGCAAATCGATTGCGCTGATTTCCGGCAGCAGTAAACCGCGCAGATAATGGCTGTGATCGTCCTTCGAACGCACCAGTTGCAGACCGCACGGCTGCGCGTGTGGCGCGACCAGTTCAATGCCCATCTGTGTGCCGCTGCCGCGCACTTGGCGGATCCAGCGAATCACCGCAATGCTCCAGCCTTTGCCCTCGCTGTCCTGAATGCCGAGCATTTCCCCGGCCTGCAACTCCGGCGGTACTTCGCTGGGCCAGGCCAGGCAATAACCGCCAGGACTATGGTTGATCACCGGCAAGGCGTAAGTCGGATAATTCGGCGCGGTGCCGGGGCCGTCGTCCTCGGTCAACTGGTCGTACTGGATTTCCTCGTACGGCAACAGCTCATCGTTACTTTGCGGGGCAGCGTCGAACGCCTGACTCCAGCTGTCCTTTTCGCCGCTGGCCACGACGCTGCTGAAATTTGCCGCGCGGGCACCGGGATGTTTGAGCAATTCGCTGAAGGTGCGCTCGCCGCCGAGGTAAAAGTGCAGGGCGCTCATGCCGACGCACACGGTTAATGAGCCTTGGCCGGCGATGCGTTGAAAGCTGCGTTCCGCCGCTTGGCCCCAAGTAGCGTGCAGATGTTGCAGGGTGTCGACGCTGAGGCCGGCGGAAACGGGCAGTGGGGTCGAGGTGGACTGGTGCAGCAGGTGCGTTTCGAGCTGTTTGACCAGCGGTTGCGGATCGAAGCCCAGCAGCCCGTTCTGTTGTTCGCTGCGAAACATCTTGCGGTATCGGGGGCCGACATCGAGTTCCGGACTGACCGCAAACAAACCGTCGTCGGCGCTGCCGGGATGCAGCTTGAGCAGGGCGCTCCACGGCTCGATCACCTCGGCCAGCCGGGCAATCTGGCTTTGACGCAATTGGTTGCAACGGGCACTGCCCAATAGCAGTGCGGCGATGTAGGTCTGTTCGACGCTCAGTTCGCTGGTCAAAAACGCCAGATCATCGCGTAGCCGCCGTTGTTGCAGCTGCAATTGCGCCGCGCTGCGGTACAGATGATGCAATTCCAACCACACGTGTTCCGGCGGTGGACTGTACAGCTGCGTGGCGCGCACCAGTTGCGCCTTGAGGGCATGCGCCGCGCGTTGCAATGCGGTGCTGACCAACGTCGCGCGGTCCTTGCTGTATTTGGGCAGGATGCGCAGAACGATCTGTTTATAGCCGATGGCCAATTGGCCTTGCAGCGCCTGGCACAGGTTGCTGACTTTGCGCGAGCGCTCATCGAGCATGATCGCCTGATGCAGAAAGTGCCGCTCCAGATGCTGGCAGACGAAATACACCTCGGGCCGCAGCAGTTCCAAGAGTTGCAGGCGATTGTCGCTGGGGGTAAGCAACAGGTTCAGTTCGCCGAGGCCTTGATACAGCAGGCGGGCGGTTTCGCCGATGTTGGCTTTGGGCAGGCTGGCGATCCAGCGCTTGAGATCACGCGGGCTGGCGTCGCAGAACGACAGGCGCGTTTGCGTGGGAGTCGGAGCGCGCAGCTTGGGAGATAAGTTGGTCTGGCTCATGAGCAAAACCATAGCAGCAAATGCCGCGGTTTGCGGAAGCAGCCTCGGCTGCTTCCGCAAATTGGGTCACGCTTTTGGCAGTGCCAGGCCTTGGCCCATCTGCACTGGCGAGCCGGCGACCAGCTCTTCAGCCCACTTCACCTGATCCGGGCCAAACAGCACGATTGCCGTCGAACCGAGCTTGAAGCGCCCCAGTTCCGCGCCTTTTTCCAGATGAATCGGTGCGCGTGCGGCTTCGTCGTAGCGGAAGGTTTTCAGCTCGCGCTTCGGTGGGGTGACCAGACCGGCCCACACGGTTTCAATCGAAGCGACAATCATCGCGCCAACCAGCACCACGGCCATCGGCCCGCGTTCGGTGTCGAAAATGCACGCCACGCGCTCGTTGCGGGCGAACAGCTCCGGGACGTTTTCGGCAGTAGTCTGGTTCACCGAGAAAATGCGGCCCGGGATGTAGACCATTTCGCGCAGGGTGCCGGCCAGCGGCATGTGCACGCGGTGGTAGTCCTTCGGCGACAGGTAAATGGTGGCGAAGTCGCCGCCCATGAATGGCGCTGCGTTGGCCGCATCACCGCCGAGCAATTCGAGCACGCTGAAACTGTGGCCCTTGGCCTGGAACACGCGACCGTGCTCGATCGGGCCGAGCTGACTCACCGCACCGTCGGCCGGGCTGAGGATCGCGCCCGGAGTTTCGTCCAGTGGACGCGCGCCGTCTTTCAACGCACGCGTGAAGAAGGCGTTGAAGTGCTCGTAAGCGGTCAGGTCTTCGACCAGTGCTTGCGACATGTCCACTTGATAACGCTTGGCGAACCATTGGGTGAAGGCATTCTTGAACCAGCGCACACGGCATTCGGCGATGCAGCCGGCCAGGCGCGACAGCAGGTGATGCGGCAGCAGGTACTGGCTGAGGATAAACAGACGCTCTTTCATTAGTTGTCCTTAAAAACCTTAAATCTCGACTGGCGTGTCAGGGTGGTTGCCCCATTCGCCCCAGGAACCGGCGTAGCCCTTGACCCGCGGATAACCGAGGGCTTTGGCCACCAGATAAGTGAAGCCCGACCGGTGATGGGTCTGGCAGTGGGTAATGATTTCTTTGTCCTTGGTGATCCCGAGGTCTTCGAGGATCTGCGGCATGTCGCTGCGGATACGCAGCTGACGCGTCTGGTCCATGCCGGCGGTCCATTCGAAATTGACCGCGCCGGGGATGTGTCCACCCTTGGCAGCGAGGACTTTCTCGCCGGAATACTCCAGCGGCCCACGCGCATCCCAGATCGCCAGATCGGCGGCGCCGAGACGGCTTTGCAGGTATTCGCGGGTGGCGGTCGGTTCATCGTGCAGGGTCAGCGAGACCGGGCCACCGACGGCGGCCGGCACCTGAATCGACATCGGCATACCGTCCGCCAGCCAGGCCGGCAGACCACCGTCTATATAGTGGTACTTGTCGTGGCCAATGACATCGAGCAGCCAGATGAAACGCCCGGCCCAGCCGCCGCCCTCATCGTCATACACGACGTAGACCGCGTCTTTGCGATGACCGAGCTCACCAAACAACGCTTCCAGATCGGCCTTCGCCGGCATCAGCCCGGGCGCCGGTGGCTGGCCGAGCTGGGTGCGTTTCGGGTCGATAAAACGTGCACCGGGCAAGTGACCTTCGGCATACCGGGCAGGGCTGGTCAGGTCCACCAGGATCAGTTCCGGGGACTCCAGACGCGGCAGCAGGTCGCTCGGCTCGATGACAAGCGGCAAGCCAGAGAAGTCAGACATGTGAGGTCTCCAGAGCACAAAGGGGAGGATTGTAGCGCAGGCTCATTGGCCGCGGCTGCTAAAGCTGTGCAGGGCTTTTTCGATGCACTGCGCGGTTTTGCCGAAGGCTTGTACGGTGATGTCGGCGAACGGCCCGCCGCCCTGATCGGCAACTACGATCATGATCACCCGGCCGTTGTTGACCAGCGAACGCAGGAACAGATGCTCACCTCGAAACAGCGTGCGCAGGCTCGCTGGCAATAAGGCAGAGAATTGCCCGTTGTTCTCCGGCGTGATCCGCACCTGCGCCTGCTGAGCGAGCAGGCGTTGCAGGACTTTGCTCTGGCTGACGACAAAACTCAGCGCCGCCGCATCCTTCGGCAAACCGGCGGTCTGGTGCACGCGCAGGGTCGAGTGCGTGCGGTCGGCCATCAGAATCATGACCCGGCGCATGCCGCTGGCCACCAGTGCCTCGCGGGCGGCGACGGTCAGGCTCATGGCATTGGTGAAGCGGCTGGGTTCGGCGAGCAGTTCGGCGCATTGCCGACGCCACTGGCCCAGATCATCCGCATTCGGCGCTGCTGCCGGGAGCATGCCGGCCGGCAAGCGGCGAGTGCCCCACGGCCAGATCAGCGAAACCGCCGGGTGCCACAGATCGGGCATTGCATGCTGACGCGCGCTGTTCGCCGCTTGCTGGTGCAGCTGTTGCTGCACTTCGTCCATGGAAATCTGCAGATACAGGCTGGTCAGGTACTGCCAGCGCTTGCTGTGCGGACTGTCCCAGGCCTGTTGCGCCGACAGCGCCAGGCCGTTGGCCAGCAGCACGGTATTGGCGGGTTGATTGAGCCAGCGGCGTAGCGTCGGGTCTTCGTCGAGGCGATTCTGCTGGCGCAGCGGGTGCTCGCTGTCGCGGGCGATGCGCAGCACTTTGACCAGTTCGCGTTGTTCGCTGAGCAGCAATTTGTAGCCTTGCTCGACCCAGATCGGCAGATGCCAGGCCTGGACCAGTGCCTCGGCAATCTTCAACAGGCGCACGCCGAACAATTGCTTTTCGACCACACGTGCCGACTCGCCCTTGTGGATCACCCGCAGTTCCCATTCTTCGAGCAACTGCGGATAGGTCAGCGCCAACGGCCACAGCGGCGACAAAAACAGCAGACTGCCCCAGTGGATGTCCTGCCACAGCCGCGCCAGGCGACTGGCAAAAAAGCCGTTGGCCTGCTGTGTTGCGTGTTGGCTGATCAACTGCAATTGGCGCAAAGCCTTGGGGATCTGCCGGTGCGGTTCGGAGGGCAGGCGCGCGAGCAATTCTTCGGTGCGGGCAAGGCCCAGGCGATTGATTGCCACCTCAAGATTTTCCGCCGGCGCGGCCATGGTGCCGTGGGTGTGACGATTCGCCTCACGGATGACGCTCAAGGCCAGCGCCGGGCTGTCCTGCATCAGATCGGCGATGTCGCGCAGCGAGCTGCGGTTGTCGCGGATCGCCCGGCAGACTTTGTCGTGAGCCTCTTGTGGTACGGGCAGGCGGACGCTGTCGAGCAGCTTGACCCAAGCCTGGAGGGTGCTCGGTTTTACCGATGGAATGTTCGTTTCATTAGCCATGTCTGGACGAGATCTTCACTGACTGTAGACGCGCCCGGCATGGGCTAAATTGGCTTTTCGCCTGAACTGGCTATAGTCTGGCGCAGTTTTGCCGATAAGTAGAAGAAGAGATTTTTTAACTTCCGAATATGACCTTGAACCCGACTTAAACAAGTACCTTCTACCTATGGCTAAAATTATCGGCATCATCGTCGTATTCGCGAGCGTGCTCGGCGGATACGTGCTCTCCCACGGCAAGATTGCCGCCCTGATCCAGCCCTTCGAGGTGATGATCATCGGCGGTGCGGCCCTCGGCGCATTCCTCCAGGCCAACCCCGGTTACATGACGATGCACGTGCTCAAGAAATCCCTGAGCATGTTCGGTTCGCGCTTCACTCACACTTTCTATCTGGAAGTGCTCGGGCTGATCTACGAGATCCTCAACAAGAGCCGCCGCGAAGGCATGATGGCCATCGAAGGCGACATCGAAGATGCCGCCGCGAGCCCGATCTTCGCCAAGTACCCGGCGGTGCTCAAGGATGAACGCATGACCGCGTTCGTCTGCGATTACCTGCGCATCATGTCTTCCGGCAACATGGCTCCGCACGAACTCGAAGGCCTGTTCGACATGGAGCTGTACAGCCTCAAGGAAGACCTCGAGCACCCATCCCACGCAGTCAACGGCATCGCCGACGGCATGCCCGGTTTCGGTATCGTTGCGGCGGTACTCGGTATCGTGGTGACCATGGCTTCGTTGGGCGAGGGCGACCAGGCGTCGATCGGTCTGCACGTGGGTGCGGCACTGGTCGGTACCTTCTTCGGTATTCTCGCGGCGTACGGTTTCTTCGGTCCGCTGGCGCATTCCCTGGCCCACGATGCCAAGGAAGAGCTCAACGTCTACGAAGCCATCAAGGCCTCGCTGGTGGCTTCGGCGTCCGGCATGCCGCCGTCGCTGGCGGTCGAGTTCGGGCGCAAGGTTCTGTACCCGGCGCACCGTCCAAGCTTCGCCGAGCTGGAACAAGCGGTTCGCGGTCGCTAAGTCATGGAAAATAATCAGCCGATCATCGTCAAGCGCGTCAAGCGCATTGCTGCCGGGCACCACGGCGGGGCGTGGAAAATCGCCTTCGCCGACTTTGCCACGGCGATGATGGCGTTCTTCCTGGTGCTGTGGCTGCTGTCCACTGCTACGCCGGAACAGAAGATCGCCATCGCCGGTTATTTCAAGGACCCGGTCGGCTTCTCCGAAAGCGGCACGCCGTACATCATCGACCTCGGCGGTACACCGACCCTGGCGCCGGAAAACACCCTAAACCCGGAAGTGAAGTCGCAGCCGCAACCGGACAAGGTCACGGTCGACACCGATCAGGTTGAAGGCATGGCCGAGCAGGTCGAGAAGGAGCGTCTCGAACTGCTCCTGCAAGAACTGCAGAACAAGGTCGACGAGAACCCGCAACTGCAGAAATTCAAGGATCAGATCCTCTTCGAAATCACCCCGAACGGCTTGCGCATCCAGATCATGGACGCCGAGAATCGGCCGATGTTCGACTCCGGATCCGCACGCCTGAAACCGTACTTCGAAGACATCCTGCTGGCCATGGCCGACACCATCAAAGCGGTGCCGAACAAGATCAGTATCAGCGGCCACACCGACGCCAAGCCGTACATTGGCACTGGCGATTACGGCAACTGGGAACTCTCGGCCAACCGTGCCAACGCCGCGCGTCGTGCATTGGTGGCGGGCAGCTATCCGGATGCACAGGTGGCGCGGGTGGTCGGTTATGCCTCGTCGGCGTTGTTCGATCGGGAAAATCCGTTCAACCCGGTCAACCGCCGCATCGATATTGTCGTGCTGACCAAGAAAGCCCAGGCTGCCATCGAAGGTGCGCAAGGGCCTGATGCAGCGAAACCGGCGGATCAGGGTCAGAACGGTGCTGCTCCGGCAGCCCCGGTTGATCCGAATGCGCTGCCGGCGGACAAACAGCCAGTGCCGGCTCACGAGTTGCGCGAGCGGTTGAATCTGTTTGACGATGCGGCGCCGAAACCGGCCGAGCCGGGGAGTGCAGCGCCTGCGCCGAAGCAGTAAGTGAAAAAAAGCCGACAGTGATGTCGGCTTTTTTGTGGCTATCGCTTCATGCCCCCGACCATTTTCTTCGCGTTACTAAAATAATCGGGGACAGGCCGGTACAGTCTCAGAATCCCCGACGAATCCGGTTCTTCAACTGTTCATGAAACATCTCCGCATCGCGCTTGTAAGCCCCTTTCACCGATTCGCTGATCGAATCCAGTGCCATCGACCGCTTGTTCGACACCTCATCACGATACGCGTCGATGAAGAAATCCAGATCGCTGGCCGTGCTCAGCTTCGGCCACTTGTCCAGATAGATCGGCAATTGCGCCGGCCCGGTCTTGAACGTACAGATCCGCCGGTTGCTGATCGTCGCCTCGCCAATCTCGAACGGCACCCACCAGGACTGCGCAGTCTTCTCCGATACCACCGCCAGCAGATGCGTGCACTCGGTGATGTTGCGGGTAATGACCCCGGTGATGTCGTCGGTGGTCTGCGATTCCGGATCCAGCACGTCGAGGTAAGTCCTGATCTTCGCCTGGGTCAGGCGGGTGTTGATGGCGATCGCATGGGCGCGATCCATGTGGCGATAGCTGATAAAGACTGGCATCAGAAATGTCCTTTAAGGGCGAGTTCGCGGTAATAGGCGCCGAGTGCCGTCAGGCGGCAGCCGGTCGAGTGAATGGCGGCGTAGTACATGTGCTCGGCGTCGACCGGTTCGATCAGGCTGTGGCGGTTGCACTTCTGCAACTGGGCGAAGACCTCGCCGTGCTCAGGCACGAACGCCTTTTCGGTGGGTTCGTAGCTGGGGTCGAGCGGCAAGACCGATTCGGCTTCGGCAAACCAGTCGGGCAATTTGCGCAGGATCTCCTTGGGAATCAGCGGCGAGACTTCGCGCAGGGAAATGAACTGCGACACATTGGTCTTGAACACCGGACGCTGTTCCCAGGCACCGAGGGCGTTGTCGACGAAGGAATACAGACTGCCGGGGGTGATTTTGCCGAGGATATTCGCCGCGCCGCCGTGCAGCGCTTGCAGGAGCAGGCCGGTGAACACGCCGTGCTGCGCGCCCTCCATTGCCGGCTCGGCTTTTTTGCAGGCGGTGAGGATGGTCATACCCTCGCTGACCATGCTGCTCTCGCTGCGCAGGGCGCGCACTTCTCCGGCTGAACCGCTTTCGCAGCAGTCGAGGATGATCATTTTGTTTTTGATCCGCGTGGCTTTGTCCGCCCAGTTGATAATGTCGCTGATGCGGATGCCGTTCTGGGCGTTGCGGTAGTCCTGCGGGATCAACATGCCTTCGTTTGTGTCGGCATCGAAACCGCCATGACCGGCGAAATACAGCAGGGCGACGTTGCAGTCACCGGAAAACAACTCGCGGATCTGGTCTTCGAGTTTTTCCCGGCTCAGGTAATCCTCGGCAGACGTCAGTACGACATTTTTGAAGTTGGGGTCGCCGTTGGCGTTGCTTTTCAATACCGAAGCCATAGCCATGGCGTCGTTGCAACAGCCGCTCAGCCCGCCGATATGCGTGTAATCGTTGATACCGATGAACAATCCTTTGCGCATGGTCACACCGCCTTGTGCAGGCGGATCGCGCCGGGGGTTCTGTGGGTATTGCTCGGGCGGGCGCAGCGAGACAAATGGCTGATGAACACAAGATGTTTTTTCATGGCTTTCCTCGATGGTCGCTGTGAGCGAAGGAGGAAAGAAATGTAGGCCGCTGGCTCAGGCCTACAAGGTCTGCGCGGCAAAACAGAAAGGTCCTGCAAGCAGTCGCGCAAGTGCCTACAGAAGAAGCTGACGTTTAAGAGGAGAGGGGTGAGTCAGATGCAGTCCGACAGCCGGCAACCCATGGCACAGGGCTGCCGGCGTGGCTGTTTAATAGCCGTTTTCAGGCAGGCTGGCGATGATCGAGCGATAGCTGTTCATCCGTTGCTGCTGGATGCGGCCATCTTCCAGCGCCTTGAGCAGTGCACAACCCGGTTCGCGATCGTGCTTGCAGTCGCGGAAGCGGCAAGTGCCAAGCAGGTCGTCGAACTCGATGAAACCGGCTTCGACGTCGGCGCGGCTGACATGCCCCAGACCGAATTCGCGGATGCCCGGGGAGTCGATCAGTTCACCGCCACCGGGGAAGTGGAACAGCCGCGCAGTGGTGGTGGTGTGCGTGCCCTGACCGGACAGCTCGGACAATGGTCCGACGCGGGTTTCGACTTCCGGCAGCAGGCTGTTGACCAGCGACGACTTGCCGACGCCGGACTGGCCGACGAACACGCTGATGCGTCCGTCGAGCTGCTTTTGCAGCTGCTCCATGCCATCGCCGTGGTGCGCCGAGACTTCCAGCACCGGGTAACCCAGCGTGCGGTACACCGCCAGCAACGCGTTCAGCGCCGGGGCGTTCTGGTCGTCGATCAGGTCGAATTTGTTCAGCAGCAGAAGCGGGCGGATGCCGGCATGTTCGGCGGCGACCAGATAGCGGTCGATCAGGTTGGCGTGAGGCTCGGGCAGCGGCGCGAACACGATGACGATCATGTCGACGTTGGCAGCAACCGGTTTGAGCTGGCCACGGCTGTCGGGGCGGCACAGTTCGGTGCTGCGCGGCAGTTGCGCGACGATCACGCCGATGCCTTGGTTGCCGGCGCGCCAGACGACTTTGTCGCCGGTGACCAGCGCCGGCAGGTTGGCGCGCAAGTGGCAGCGGAACACTTGGCCGGCGAGTTCGCCGTCAACAGCTTCGACTTCGACCTGCACGCCGAAGTGGGCGATCACCAGGCCGTGCTGCTCAGGGCCAAGGTCGCCGCCCTCGAGGGCCTCGACCGCCGAGGACTCGCGTTTGGCGGCGCGTGCGGCGCGCTCGCCCTGAATCTTTTCGATGCGCCAGTTTTGACGACGATTGAGTTGGCGTTTGGCCATGGGTGTTCCGTCTGAAGAATGCAGCGATTAGGTAAAACGGCCGCGAGTTTAGCACGCCCGGCCACCGGCCTAGGCTAAACTGGGCAGCATTGCCTAGGAGCCCGAATATGCAAAACCCGCAGAACCTGATCTGGATCGACCTGGAAATGACCGGTCTGGACCCGGACAACGATGTCATCATCGAAATGGCCACCATCGTCACCGACAGTGAGCTGAATACATTGGCCGAAGGCCCGGTGATCGCCATCCATCACAGCGACGAAGTGCTCGCGCGCATGGACGAATGGAACACCCGCACCCACGGTAATTCCGGCCTGACCCAGCGTGTACGTGAAAGCCGCATCAGCATGGCTGAGGCAGAAGCTGAGACCATCGCCTTCCTGGAAAAGTGGGTGCCGAAGGGCAAATCGCCGATCTGCGGCAACAGCATCTGCCAGGACCGTCGCTTCCTTTATACCCACATGAAGGCGCTGGAAAGCTACTTCCACTACCGCAACCTCGACGTCTCGACGCTCAAGGAACTGGCCGCACGCTGGGCTCCGGACGTGCGCGACAGCTTCAAGAAGGGCAGCACGCATCTGGCGCTGGACGACATTCGCGAATCGATCGCCGAGTTGCAGCATTACCGCAAGCACTTCATCAAGTTCTGAGGGAGCGGCTTTCCGCCTTCGCGAGCCTGCTCGCGAAAGGCGCGCCCTCTTCTGGTGCGGCGCTGAAATGGCTAGACTGCGCGCCTTCCTGCCTGGACTGCCATCATGTTGCTGATGCTCTATCTGATCGCCATTACCGCCGAAGCCATGACTGGCGCGCTGTCCGCCGGACGACGAGGCATGGACTGGTTCGGCGTGGTGCTGATCGCCTGCATCACCGCGCTCGGTGGCGGTTCGGTGCGCGACGTGCTGCTCGGGCACTACCCGCTGACCTGGGTCAAACATCCGGAATATCTGGTGCTGACCTCGGTGGCAGCGATGTTCACCGTATTCGCTGCGCGCTGGATGCGCCACCTGCGCTCGCTGTTTCTGGTGCTCGATGCAGTTGGACTGGTGGCATTTACCTTGATCGGTTGCATGACCGCGCTGGAAATGGGTCACGGCATGTTGGTGGCTTCCGTCAGCGGAGTCATCACCGGCGTCTTTGGCGGTATTCTTCGCGATATCTTCTGCAACGATATTCCCTTGATCTTTCGCCGCGAACTTTACGCCAGCGTCTCATTTGCTGCGGCGTGGTGCTACATGCTGTGTCTTTATCTCAATGTGCCAGGTGAACAAGCCATTCTGATCACTTTGTTTGGCGGATTCCTGTTGCGTCTGCTGGCCATTCGTTTCCATTGGGAAATGCCGAAGTTCGTTTATAACGACGAACACTGATAGATCGTGCGTCCTTGTCATTGAAGTTGATTAATGGCAAATATGTTGTTTGTGACTGGCGCGCGCATATTTCTTACACTTTTCACTTTGATCTTCGCTTGATGGGTATGTAGTTTTTCCGCTGACATATTTTCGATGTCAGTAGCAAATTACATTCTTACAAAGGAGCTGCATTGTGAGTGAAAGCATGGATGTTACAGATAATCAAAATGACAATCCGCCTACTCTGGCGGGGCTGTCCAGTTTAAAAGTCAAGTTTGATGCCGGTAATAATACTCAAAGCAGGGCACTTGTCGCTAATGGCCGAATGCAGGTCAAAGTTCAAGTACTCGTTGCCGGAGTAGACGCCGACGGCAACGCAATGCATGTACCCGCAGATGTAATGGAAAGCATCCAGCTTATTCATTACGCGACCGGCAAGACCTTGCGCGATGGCTGGGTCGCGAGCGCAGTCCAAGGGCGGTTTACGCGTGAGGCACGTCCTGCACCTGACGCCGAAGACAGGCACGACGATGATTTTGAGAATGACAGCGTTCATCCACAGGTTCGTACGTTCTGGGTTTCCTCATCGAGCGCCGGAACGACTGAGATCGGTGCGCGCCTGTCCGTGAACGGGGAGACGATCCTCAGTAACGGAACCACGCCTGCCAGTGTTCATTACAGCAGCGTGACTGTAGAAGCGGAAGCGCCTTCGACATATGGTGTAGACGGAGTATTTCGGTTGTACCAGACCAGGATTGGTAATGAGTCGCCCGGTAACCGTATCTGGAAGTACCATTTGGGACTGTACCCGGGTGGGAAGCAGATCCGGCTGGTCGATTGGATTGCAGAGGGAGCAGAAGAGGGCAAGGATTACGATTTTGCGGGTGGTAACCGGCTTAACGAAATAAAAACAAATTACATGGAATGCATTTTCGTGCGTCCCGAGCAATCCAGTGTCGTCGTCTCTTTGCCTGACAGGGGGGATCCGTTTGCATACGCTTTTACCAGTGATGCGCAAACATGGAACTCGAAGCATTATCACGTAAATACTCAAAGCGACGGGGAGTTGACCATCGTCCAGGCTCTATCTGAATACTCGAAAAACACCGGGCCACAAAAATATGGCGGCGTCCTCCACTTCATCGCCATCGATGAATATGGTACCGAGCATAAACTGGCAATCCGCGTGAATTTTCACGAGCGTAATTTATATCTTCAACGAGGCTGAGTTCGTTCGCTGATGCAATGTCGGTGAATGTAGTAAATGTATATGCGTTTGGCATTTCGACTGCAGATAAGCTGCCATGTCGATGATCAGGCATATGCACGAAAGTGCTTTTCTGATGACTCGCGTTGGCCCTGCACTCTGTGTGGCCAGCGCACCCCCTCTCAAGGATGAGCGATCATGACTGGCAAACCGCCGAAGATCAAACCTGTATCTGTCCCAACCAAACCCTCCGATTCCAGCATCGATGTCTCCCACCGACCGTTGTCCTCGTCTTCGACAGTGGCACATTTGACTGTTGCACATCATCAGGAACCGATGCGTTCGCCATCTTCATCAGATCCGCTGGCGATAACGTCTGGCATCAATGTGAGCACGACCACGACGTATTCCACATTCGACGAATTCCCAAGGTTTTCCGTGAACGATTCCCTGGAAAGCTACTGGATACCCTCGCAAGAGGGTCTCGATGAGTCCGTTGCTCTGGGTATCAAAACCTTGAAGCATCGCCAGTATGTTGCCGTGGCTGATAACCACATCGTGCAAGTGGTCCGAGACGCTGAGAGCGGTCTGCTTCGCGCCACGCATGCCAGAGAACTGCATCCTTCCGGTCCGCTGTTGAGGCCTGACAGCGAGGGCCGGTTGTGGCACCCGCTGGACGACCCTGAGTCGACCAATCCGCTTGCAACTGTCTATTCCGAACACAAACGCGCGGCAGAGCTGCTTACCGGCGCGGAATATTCAATAGAAGATTTTTCTCCATTGATGATCAAACGCTTGCTCGCAGTGAGCGGCGTAAGCACAACGATGCTGCACAGGTCCGGGATTCATCCCACCTCGCTGGCATTGCTGCAGGACACAGCGAGGCGTTTTGCCCTCGATCAAAAGATCCAGCTGTTCATCACCCAGGTGCAACATTCCGACCCCGCCGTGCGGGCGCAGGCCGATTCACGACTGCAGGCTTTGTTGCCGCCACGGGCAGATGATCTGAGCGAGCGCGTTATCGAACAATCCAGCGCCTTGCTTTTTGAGCAGAGTGAGCGGGCGTTCGAACTCGATTGCGATGACAACACATTGAAGATGCGGCAGATTTTTCCTGACCTGCCCAAGACAATCGCTCAGGCGTTGTGGCGAGAGGCCAGTGCCGCCGACCATATGCATTTGCGCCTGCGGCCGGGAATGCCGAGGCACATGGCAGAAAAGACGCTGGTGGCGCTGCGCGAGGTGCGTCTCGCCAGGGCGTGCGCAGGAATCTATCTGGATTCGGTAGCCACTCTGGACAGTGATCTGCTGGCATTGCAGATGATCGGCCAGCTTGAACTGTGGCCGCGACAGATTCGTATCGAGATTCGTCGGCAAGCGTCAGAGGGTGAGTTATTGAGTGCTATTGGCGATGCTCGGTCGCCAGTGCGTCACACATTTATTCGTCAGCATGAAGGCTACGTTATCCAACTCAGCGGCGTCCCGTCACCCCAAGGTCGGACGGATCTGTTTGCCGCCGTCTGGCTCCTTTTACTGCCCGGGCAGCGCCAGTTGCTCGGTGTAGCGCAGGGCGGTGGTGCGGCTCTGCGGCAGCTGGTACGTGCACAGCCATTGCCGTCGCGCCAACATGTGAGCGAATTGCTGGGACTGGCACCGGTGCAGGTGACGGCGATTCCGGCCAGCGCCCAATACGTGCAAGCGGGGCTGCGAGGGGGCGGCGATGTCAACCCGGCGTCGACAAAATCCGTTGAAGAGCGTGTCCGTGATCTTTATCCGCAGCTTGCCGAACAAGAACTGGCCATGTTCATTTCCGAGCGTCTGAAGTCGGACCCAGTCAGGGTCTTGGCTCGCCTGGAGACAGAATTGGCAACACTGCGTAGTGAGTTGGCGATCTGGAGTGCTGAAGAATTATCGACTCAAGCGGATGCATCGCAGGACCCAGCGCAATTCGCAGAACAACGCCAGGCTCGCGAGCGGTTCAGCGCAAAGCTGCAAGATATCTGGCAACGCAAGTCGGTTTCGAGGTGGGGGTACGGTGACTATCATTTTTCCCATCATGTCGATTTTTCCGCTGAGTTACCAAAACTATCCGCCAGGTTCGACTACGTAACAGAGTTGATACTGACTGTGGAAAAACCAGGCGCACGCATCGGCGCTTTTTTTGACAGTTTTCCCAATGTTCAATATTTGATGGTCACTGGTATAAAGATGGAGGACTTCCCGTCAGGAGTACTCCAAATGCGCCAGCTGCGTCAGCTTGTGCTGAACGATTGCTCGCTTGAATTATCTGAAGCCACGGCTGAAGGTTTGTCCAGGATCGAGACGCTCACTTTGTTGAATCTTGCCAACAACCCTCTCACTGTTGCTCCGCATGTAGGCTTCATGACAGGTTTGACCGAGTTGATGCTATATAACGCAAATCTTTCCAGCCTGCCCTCCGGTATAGACAGGCTTGGAGACCTTCGTGTCATGGCGTTACAGGGTAATAATATTTCGCACGTAGGAGACGATCTGTTCGATATTCCGGATACGCAAGACCTATACATTGGTTTGTTGAATAATCCGCTGAGTAACGAGTCGATGCGGCGGATTAATCAATATCTTGAAAATTCCAGTATGGACCGGAAGGTAGAAATCCAAACGGTCGAAGCAGTTTCAGACGTTGATTCCGAAAGTGATTCGTCGGAGAGCGGTTTTTCAACAGGTTCAGATAGCGACTGAGTGTTGTCGAAAGTAACGGGTCGATCACCCTTCTAACATGATTTGGCAAACATAAACTACTCGCTAACTCCCCTTCTGATTCGGTTTGATTGAATTCGGAAGGGGTAACAGGCCATCTTGGGCAGAATCAAAGGGGTCGAAGGTTTAGTGTTGAAGTGCGTAACATTCAGATCGCATTTTTTGAAGTTGTTAGCATCTGTGTGAATTATTCATGATGATGTTGAAAGATTACTTCTTCACAAAATGTCAAATGTCGCGACTTCTTATATTCAGGTTCGATGTTAATACTCTGCTGAGCCCTTAAGGGGTGAAATATATTAATCAGCTGAGGTGTTATCAAATGTTTTACGAGGAAGTAGGTATATCCCGTATCGAGGTAAAACTCGACACCACGAATCATGGTCAGCACAAAGTGCTTTATGCCAACGGTCGCATGCAGGTGCGTGTGTTGGTGCTGCTACACGGGATCGATAACAATGGCGACGGCGTATCGCTGCACGGACATCCCGCATTGCAGTCACTGCGGCTGATTGCCTATAACGGTGCTCGCCCATTGGAGGGAGAATGGAATGTATCGATTCAGGAAAATCGTTACGCTCACGAAATGTCGGGCGGCGCAACGCGACTGACAGAAGTCCCGCGGGTCATTGACAACCGGATCAGCAGCGCCGCAGATCCGGTACAGATTTTACAATTCTGGGTTTCGGCTTCCCGACCTGGAATCATGGAAGTGGCTGCCGAGATTTCCTTGAACGGCGCGGTATTGCGAAGTAATGGGGTTGGTTTCGACAGCAGTGTCACGCTGGAGGCGATTCCGCCGAAAGAGTACTCGCTGAGTGACTTTTCGTTGAGCAAGTATGACAAGAAGCAGAATCGGGGCCTGTATGAGTGGGTTCAGCACTATCATATTGGCCTGCGAGCGGATGGCAGGCAGGTTCACCTTCTTGACTGGTACAGCAGTGAAGTGAAACTTGATCCTTATGATTCCGAAGATGCGGTGCAGGTTTATGTGTCCGGGAATATTCCCGGTGAACAAGGTAGTCGCAAAACTTTTTATGGATATATGGCGCCTATATATGGCCTGCAGGCAACATTTCGCAGTCCCCATGGCTACGTCACCGTACCTATCAACAAAGTGCCTGGACAGTTGACGCTCGTTCAGTATGTTTCCGCTGACCCGCAAGCGGCGCGGGAAAGTGATAGCGCCTTCGAATTTGCCGTGATTGATGAATTCGGTTCGGAGCACCGGCTAAGTGTCGATGGTGATAAAAAGCAGCTCACTTTTATTCTGGATCAATCCAGGCGGTCAATGAAGCGACTTGTCTGACTTCTTGTCTGGTCAGCGTACTTCGCTGGCCAGTGTTGACTGCCAAAATCTGAGTCTGGAAATAAAAGGACGATTTAATAATGGAAAGTAATTTCTCTCCCTCTGTTCATTCGAACGCTTTCAACTTCGGTGAGTTTGTTTCGGGAGGCGTTGATCCCCGTACGGGCATGTATACGTGTGCATTTTCGCTTGGCAAGTTGCACTCGGCAGATCTCAATGGTCCGGAGCTTGCACTTTCAGTGAGTTTCAATCCGCTCAATCAGGCCGATAGTGGTTTCGGCGTTGGCTGGTCTTTGACCCTGACCAATTATGACTTGCGCAGCAAAGTCATGACCTTGTCCAACGGTGAACGCTACAAGGCTGTCGAGACGTCTAGCGGCCTGAAGTTCAAGGAAATGAAACTGCAAACGGCGAAGGTGTCAGTCACTGGAGCAGGGCGCTATGAAGTTCGATACAAGGATGGTCGGCGGGAACTGCTCAAAGTGTTGGCCGGTACTCAGGTCGCTGTCGCGGAAAAAATAATCGCGGCGAACGGCGTGAGCATTACGCTGAAACATGAGTTGTTCAACCAGTCTCCCCGTTTGGCCGAAGTCCGTGATGCCACGCGCTGCCTTTTGAAAATTTCTCGTACGGCAGGTCAGGTGACGTTGTCGCGACATCCCGACATTACTTCGAGCTCCAACTTCAGGCTGATTCTGAAAAACAGTCGGGTAACGGCCATCGAGCTTCCGGTGGGTAAAGGTTGGGAACTCGAGTATGAAGTCATCGCTGGGGCCAGCTATGTTCATCGCATCGTCAACCCGCTGCGCGGGGTCGAAATCGTTCGCTACAAGCGGCACGGCCACCGCTTCATCAGCGGTGTGGAACAGACACTGCCGTTTGTTATCGCTCACGATGTCTACCCAGGGCGCGGCCAGCCCAGAGTGTGCAAGACATACACGTACTCCGACCATAACTTCCTTGGGCAGGGCCTCCTTCCAGCCAAGGATAGTGACCTGGATCCGCTCTATCTGGCGCCCAGCAACTACGTCTACACCTCGGACGAGCACTTGCTGGTCAGCGGCAAAGTACATACCCGCATTAAACGCACCTACAACAAATTCCATCTGTTGGTGGCTGAGGTTACGAGCTGTGGCGACGCGCAGATCGCCACTGCCACGGAGTATCACTGTTCCGTTACCAAGCCGTTCAGTGAGCAGGTGGCCCAGTTCCGCATGCCTAAAGTCCATACGGTGACGTACCTCGATCGGCGCACCCAACAGCAGCGTGTGGAAACCACGATCACTGAGTTCGATGGCGAAGGTAACTTGCTCAAGCAGGTGGAGCCCACGGGGGTGACGACTACGACGGAATACTATCCGGCCAGTGGCGGGGATAACTGCCCGGAGGATCCGCTGGGCTTTTCCAGGTTCCCGAAAAAGAGGACGGTGATTGCTGCCGCATCGGAAGGTGCTTCGACAGTCACCTACTACGACTACGCTTTGCATCCGGCGCTGGAGGGTGCCGAACTGGCCTCTGTGTTACCGATCGAGGAGCGTTTTTTCGAAGTGGTGGAGGGTGTAGAGGTGTTGCGTTCGAAAACCGCACGCAGCTATCTGAATACGCCCCAGGATCCACTCAAGCATGGAGCCACAAAAGAGCAAAGTGTCACCCTGAATGATAAAAAAACCGCTATCGAATTTTCCTATGAGCTTGAGGGTGACAGGCTGCGAGTCAGGTCCAGCACGCGCGGATTCGACGGCGTGCTGCAGACCAGTGAGAAGGTGCTGTCGACGCTGACCGGATTACAGGTCTCTGAAGTCGGTGTCGATGGCGAGCACATCGAATATGAATACGATGCAATCGGCCGGGCCGTGGGCAAAACGGTTGCTGCCGGCACCCCCTATGCGGCCGCTACCCGGTGGGCCTATCTGGCCGCCAGCAAACAGCAGCCGGCGACAATGGTGACCACGGATCCTGCTGGCGGCGAGCAAAAAGTCGCCTATGACGGACTGGAGCGGGTGATCACCGTTCAGGAAAAGGACTGCGACCATCCCGACAAGGACGGTCTCATTCAGACACGCACGCTTTATTCTGCCCTGCATGATTCGGTCGGTCACAAGGTGAAAGTGACGCTGACTGATTGGCGTGATGGCAAGCCTTGTCCGGTCAGTACCCGCTACGAATTCGATTCCTGGGGCCAGGTCAGCAAGACGCTGCACGATGATGGGCGTATCGAACACAGCGAAGCGGATCCGGTGCTTCGCCAGCAAACCAATTGGCTCCAGGGCATGGGCAAGACGATCACCCTCGTCAATGATTTCGGTAAACCGCTGAGTGTCGAGAGCTTCAATCTGAAGAACAAGAGCCTGGGCAAAACCGTTTACACCTATGACGGTTATGGGCGCACAGCCAGCCAGACAGACCCTGTCGGCAACACCAGCCGATATGAGTACGACGTTTTTGACCGAATGACCCGCAATGTACTGCCCGACGGCAGTAAGGTCGTGACCGAGTACGCCGAGCATAGTGATGAAGGGCTGGCGATCGACATCAAGGTCGGTGACAAAGTGCTGGGCCAGCAAACGTATGACGGTTTGGGGCGGTTGATCCAGAGTACTGTGGGCGGGCGAAAGTCCGAGGCTGGCTATGAAGCGGGCTTCACTCAGCCACAGTGGTACAAGAGTGCTGATGGCAAAAAAACCGAATTCACTTATTTGCGGGAACTGGGCGGTTTGCTGACTGAGCGCAAGGCAGAGGACCTGGTCACAACCATGACCTATGACCCCGTCAGTGGCAAACCCTTGACCTGTACCGAAAGCGGCAGGAGCCGCAGCTTCGCTTATCACCCTTCCGGGCGCCTGAAATCCGAAACGACGACCTTCGGCGCTGTCACGAAAGCAATGTCCAGTACCTGGTCCCTGCAGGGGCGACCGATCAGCCACGTTGATGTGCTCGGTACCGACAACAGATCCGAATACGATGAGTTCGGCCGCCTTCTATCCGCCTCGCAAGGCTTGCTGACAACCGAGTTCCACTACAACGCCCGGACGGGGATGCTGGAGTGGACGAAAACCGAAGACACCTCGATCAAGCGTCAGATGATCACCCGGTTCGCCTATGACGATATCGGTCGTGAAACCAGGCGTACATTCGAGATTCAGGGTCAGCCTGACCAGACCCTCGAATCGGCTTACACGCTGGCTGGCAAACTGGCGCAGAAAGTGTCCAGACGTGGCACTCAACTCTTACGTGATGAACAGTTCACCTACGACGTGCGCGGGCGCTTGATCCAGTACGACTGTGCTGGCACCCAAAAGCCCCGTGACCCGTATGGCAAGGAAATTATCCAGCAGACGTTCACCTTCGATGCGCTGGACAACATTCTTACCGTGCAGACGAAGTTCCCGCTGGGCGTGAATCTGACCACATTCAGTTATGACAATCCCGATCCGGTACAGCTCAGCGCAGTCAAACATTCCCATGCCGACTATCCACCAGCAGCGACGCTGGAATACGACGCCAACGGCAGGATGATCAAGGACGACCAGGCGCGAACGCTGGCCTATGACGCGTTCGGACGTCTTGAGCAATTGTCCGACGCGGGGGGATCAGTGTTCCGTGGCTACCATTACGACGGTTTCGACGATCTGGTTGAACTGTCGCAACCCGATAAGGCGACTGTGCAGCGTTACTACCACGCAGGCCGGGTCGCCAATGAGGTCAGTGGTGAAAATTCATCCAGTGTCGTGCGTCACGGTGGCGCGCTTGTGGGACAGCGGCAACTCGGTCTGAACGGCAGCGCGCAGCTGTTTGGCACCGATCAGCAGCAAAGCGTGCTGGCAACACTGGGTAAGGAGCACCTCACCGATTGCGCCTACAGTCCTTATGGGCACCGTCCTGCCGACGGCGGATTGTTCAGCCTGGCGGGGTTCAACGGCGAACAGCTGGATCCGGTTACCGGGCTGTATCTGCTGGGCAACGGTTACCGGGCCTATAGCCCGACACTGATGCGTTTTCTTTGCCCCGATAGCATGAGTCCGTTCGGTGCGGGCGGATTGAATGCCTACAGTTATTGCCTGGGGGACCCGGTCAATCGGGTTGACCCTACCGGGCATGTCTCCTGGCAATCGATCCTGGGCATCGGCCTCAGTATTCTCGGGATTGTTGCCAGCGTGGTGACGATGGGCGCGGCGACGCCATGGGCAGTGACGGCACTGGGGCTGGCGGTTGCTTCAGGCCTGGCGGGTATTGCCAGCGAGGTGGTCAATGAACTCGCACCGGGTTCTCAAGCGGGCGAGATATTGGGCTGGATCAGTTTTGGTCTCGGGCTGGCTTCGGTGGGGGCAGGGCTGGCAGCTGGTGCCAAAGCGGGCATCAATGCTGGCAGGAAACTGGCTGGCGCCTTCAAGCAAGGCCTGAGTAGTAAAGGCTCCAAAGCAGCGGGTCGAGAGATGGCCCGAGGTATGATCAAGGGCAAGGGAAACAAGGCGGCGGCCAAGGCTAAGGCGAAGGCCAGCGCGGCCGTTCAGGAAGAGGCCGAAAAACCATGGTCACTCGTCAGGGTCAATCCCAAAAATAACATGCTTGAGAAAAGGGGGCTTACGGGCTTGCTTGAAAAGGCCGAAACCTTCATGCAGCACATTGAGGCGGGTAACTCCCCAACGTCTTCTGCAGCGCTGATTCATGCCGAATACACGCCAATGTATGGCCCATCCGGATCAGCATCAAAGTCGATGCATCTCTATCTGTCGCAAGGAGACCGAATATATATGACCGAAAACGCTAAGGAGAGGATCGCGGTCATCAACCAGCTGGGTGGTCATTTAAAGGAAAAAAAGAAAGGGTAAGCCTGGAACACGCAGCGAAACGATACAAAGCGAAAGCAGGAACACTCAAGGTCCGGCTACGACTTGAACATCGCGCTCGCCGGTTTCGCAAGCTCGCGGCGGGCGTGCCGTTCCAGTGCCCACTCGACATGTTCCCTGACCAACTCTGACGGATAATCCCGTCGCGCCTTCAATGCTTCCAGCACCGGAATCGTTGAAGGCGCATTTCCCAGTCCCACCGCCAGATTGCGCAACCAGCGCTCATACCCGGCGCGCCGCAATGGCGAACCTTCGGTGCTACTTAGAAACTTCTCTTCATCCCACAAAAACAACTCGGCCAACTGTGCGTTATCCAGATTGTGCCGTGGCTTGAAATCGTTTTCACCGGTCGGCCGGGCGAAGCGGTTCCACGGACAGACGATCTGGCAATCGTCGCAGCCAAACACGCGATTGCCAATCAACGGCCGCAACTCTTCGGGAATCGCGGTTTTCAGCTCGATGGTCAGATAGGAAATGCAGCGCCGCGCGTCCAGCACATAGGGGCCGACGAAGGCGTTGGTCGGGCAGATGTCCAGACACGCAGTGCAACGGCCGCAGTGTTCGCTGCTGTGCGGTTCGTCCACCGGTAGCGGCAGGTCGACGAACAACTCACTGAGGAAGAAATAGCTGCCGGCCTTGCGGTTGAGCACCAGGGTGTTTTTGCCGATCCAGCCCAGCCCGGCCTGTTCGGCGATGGCTTTTTCCAGCACTGGCGCACTGTCGACAAAGGCACGAAAACCGAACGGGCCGATCTCTGCCTGGATCCTGTCGGCCAATTGTTGAACGCGTTTACGGATCAATTTGTGGTAATCGCGGCCCAAGGCATAACGCGACACGTAAGCCTTTTCCGGTTCAGCCAGGCGTTTGGCCATTTCGGTATCGCCCGGCAAGTAGTCCATGCGCAGGGAAACCACGCGCAACGTGCCCGGCACCAGCTCGTCGGGGTGCGAGCGTTTGCTGCCATGGGCGCCCATGTAGTCCATTTCGCCGTGATAGCCGGCGTCGAGCCAGCGTTGCAGATGCTGCTCGTGCTCGGCCAGGTCCAGACCGCTGATGCCGACTTGCTGGAAGCCCAGCTCGCGGCCCCAATCCTTGATCGATTGGGCGAGGGCGGGCAGGTCTGTAGTGATGGCGGACATGAGGCGAGAGAAACCGGAGCTGAGGTGCGTATAATTCTGCCAGACATCGGAGCCCGAAGACGCATGCCGCAGACGAAAGATGAATTACCCGACGCGCTGTACCGCGCCGCGCAGGTGCGCGAACTCGACGCGCGGCTGATTGCCGCCGGCACGCCGGGCTTCGAATTGATGCAGCGCGCCGCCCGCGCGACATGGCGCGCACTGGTGCGCAAGTGGCCGGCAGCGAACGAACTGACGGTGCTCGCCGGGCACGGCAACAACGCCGGCGACGGTTATTTGGTGGCCGGGTTGGCGCTGCGGGCCGGTTGGACGGTGCGCGTTCTCGCCGTCGGCGATCCGCAGCGTTTGCAGGGCGATGCCGCACTGGCCCATGCCGAATCGGTGGCTGCTGGTGTTGTGGTGCAAGGCTGGCAGGCACAAAGCGAGCTGCGCGGTGTCGTCCTCGATGCGTTGCTCGGCACTGGCCTGAGCGGCGAAGTGCGTGAGCCCTATGCATCGGCGATCAGGGCGATCAACGCCTGCGGCTTGCCGGTAGCGGCGGTCGATATCCCGTCCGGGCTATGTGCCGATACCGGGCGTGAACTGGGCGTCGCGGTCCACGCCGATCTAACGGTGACATTCATTGCTATGAAGATCGGGCTGTTGACTGGCGACGCGGCGGATCATATCGGCGAACTGGTCTTCAGCGATCTGCAAGCCGCCGACGAAATTTTCAGTGACATTCCTGTCTGCGCTCAGCGCCTGAGCGCCGCTAATCTCCCAGCACTTGCGCCGCGTGCGCCGACCTCGCACAAGGGGCGCTTTGGTCATGTGTTGCTGATCGGCGGCGATCACGGGTTCGGCGGAGCGATTCTGCTCAGCACGGAAATGGCCTTGCGCGGCGGCGCGGGCATGGTTTCGCTGGCGACTCGCCCAGAGCATGTGCCGGCGGCGCTGACTCGGGTGCCGGAGGCGATGGCGCTCGGCACCTCGTCAGCCAATCAACTGATGGGTCTGCTGGAAAAGGTTTCGGTGCTGGTAGTCGGACCGGGTCTCGGTCAGGCCAGTTGGGGCCGTGCCCTGTTGTCGGCGGCCGCCAATGCTGCGTTGCCGCAAGTGTGGGACGCTGACGCGTTGAACCTGCTGGCCAGCGATTTTGTCCAGTTGCCCAAGGATTGCGTGATCACCCCGCATCCGGGGGAAGCGGCGCGCTTGCTTGGCGTCAGCACCACCGAGGTGCAGGCCGATCGCCCGGCCGCTGCTCTGGCGTTGAGCAAAAAGTATTCAGCGGTAGTGGTTCTGAAAGGTGCCGGCAGTCTGATCGCCCATCCAGATGGGCGTCTGGCCCTCTGTCATCAGGGCCATCCGGCGATGGCCACAGGCGGGTTGGGTGATGTGCTGGCCGGTCTGACCGGCGCATTGCTGGCCCAAGGCATGGACGCGTTCGATGCGGCATGCCTGGCTGTCTGGCTGCACGCCAACGCGGGTATGCAACAAGGCAAATTCGGCCGTGGGCTGGCGGCCAGTGATCTGATTCCAGCCATTCGTCAGTTGTTGGAGGAGCAAGCACCGTGTCTGAAGTAACCCTGTACCTGGCCGATGAACAGGCGATGAGCGACTTTGGCGCACGGATCGCCCGCGTCACCCAGGGCCATGGCCTGATTTTTCTCGAAGGCAATCTGGGTATGGGCAAAACCACCCTGTCGCGGGGCATCATTCGCGGTTTGGGGCATGTTGGCGCGGTGAAAAGTCCGACCTTCACATTGGTCGAGCCCTACGAGATCGGTGACATTCGTGCCTTCCACTTCGACCTGTATCGCCTGGTCGATCCCGAGGAGCTGGAGTTTCTCGGCATCCGTGACTACTTCGAAGACGATGCCCTGTGCCTGATCGAGTGGCCCGATAAAGGTGCAGGCTTTTTGCCAAAGCCCGACCTGACCATTACCATTAGCCCGCAAGACAGCGGGCGTTCGCTGAAAATTTTAGCCCAGGGCTCGCGTGGCGAGGCCTGGTGTGCCGCTTTGGCATTGGAATCCAATTAAATGATGGGGTTTGGTATGCGCTTTCGCGCGTTGGTGGCTGCCGCTGGACTGATGTTGATGGCAGTAACCGTCAACGCTGTGGCCGATTCAAAGGTCAACAGCGTGCGCCTGTGGCGGGCGCCGGACAACACGCGACTGGTCTTTGACCTCAGTGGCCCGGTGCAGCACAGCGTTTTCACCCTGACAGCCCCGGACCGGCTGGTGATCGACATCAACGGCGCCACCCTCGGCGCGCCGTTGAACGTGCAGACCGCCAACACGCCGATCACTGCGATGCGCTCGGCCCAGCGCACCCCGACCGACCTGCGCGTGGTCATCGACCTGAAAAAAGCCGTCACCCCGAAAAGCTTCTCGCTGGCGCCGAACGCGCAGTATGGCAACCGTCTTGTGGTCGATCTGTTCGACAACCCGGCCGATGCCGCGCCGCCGCCAGCCCCGACGCCATCGGTGGCGACCGTGCCGGCAGTGCCGGTGACCCCGACCGAACCGGCGATCAAGCTGCCGCCAGCCCCGGCCGGCAAACGCGACATTATCGTGGTGATCGACGCCGGCCACGGTGGCGAAGACCCGGGCGCGTCCGGTTCGCGCGGCCAGCGTGAGAAAGACGTGGTGCTGCAGATCGCTCGCGAGTTGCAGCGCCAGGTCAACGGCATGAAAGGCTTCCGCGCCGAGCTGACCCGTACCGGCGACTACTTCATTCCATTGCGCGGGCGTACCGAAATCGCCCGCAAGAAGGGCGCTGACCTGTTCGTCTCGATCCACGCCGACGCCGCGCCGTCCGCAGCCGCGTTCGGTGCTTCGGTGTTCGCTCTGTCCGATCGAGGCGCTACGTCCGAGACCGCCCGTTGGCTGGCCGACAGTGAAAACCGTTCCGACCTGATCGGCGGTGCCGGCAACGTCAGTCTCGATGACAAAGACCGCATGCTCGCCGGCGTGTTGCTCGACCTGTCGATGACCGCGTCGCTGACTTCCAGCCTCAACGTCGGCCAGAAGGTGCTGACCAACATCGGTCGCGTTACGCCGCTGCACAAACAGCGTGTGGAACAAGCCGGGTTCATGGTGCTGAAGTCGCCGGACATTCCGTCGATCCTGGTCGAAACCGGCTTCATCTCCAACGCCAACGAAGCGAACAAACTGTCCGCATCGAGCCACCAGCAAGCGCTGGCCCGTTCGATCAGCAGCGGCGTGCGCCAGTTCTTTCAGCAGAATCCGCCACCGGGCACCTACATCGCCTGGCTGCGTGATTCCGGCAAGATTGCCCAAGGCCCGCGCGACCACCGTGTCGGCCCGGGGGAAACCCTGGCGATGATCGGCGTGCGCTATCAGGTTTCGCCGGCCACCTTGCGCGCCGCCAACAATCTGAAAAGCGACGAGCTGAAAGTCGGTCAGCACCTGACCATTCCAGGCACCGAACTGGCGTCCAAAGAATGAACCAGGTAATGAACACGGCGCGCATCGAGCTGCTCAGCCCCCGGCTGGCGAACCAGATTGCCGCCGGTGAGGTGGTTGAGCGCCCGGCTTCGGTGATCAAGGAGTTGCTGGAAAACAGCCTCGACTCCGGCGCCAAGCGTATCGACGTCGATGTCGAGCAGGGCGGCGTCAAGCTGCTGCGCGTGCGCGATGACGGCAGCGGTATTTCCGCCGATGACCTGCCGCTGGCCCTGGCCCGTCACGCCACCAGCAAGATTCGCAACCTCGAAGATCTCGAGCAGGTGATGAGCCTGGGTTTCCGTGGCGAGGCGCTGGCGTCGATCAGCTCCGTGGCGCGTCTGACCCTGACCTCGCGCACCCGCGATGCCGACCAGGCCTGGCAGGTCGAGACTGAAGGCCGTGACATGGCGCCGCGCGTGCAGCCGGCGGCGCATCCGGTCGGCACTTCGGTGGAAGTCCGCGATCTGTTTTTCAACACCCCGGCCCGGCGCAAATTTCTCAAGACCGAAAAAACCGAATTCGATCACCTGCAAGAAGTGATCAAGCGTCTGGCGCTGGCGCGCTTCGACGTGGCTTTTCATCTGCGCCACAACGGCAAAACCATCCTCAGCCTGCACGAGGCCCACGATGATGCGGCCCGCGCACGGCGTGTGGCGGCGATCTGCGGTTCGGGTTTCCTTGAGCAGGCGCTGCCGATCGAGATCGAACGCAATGGCTTGCACCTGTGGGGCTGGGTCGGTTTGCCGACCTTCAACCGTAGCCAGGCTGACTTGCAGTATTTCTTTGTGAACGGGCGGGCGGTGCGCGACAAACTGGTGGCCCACGCGGTACGCCAGGCTTATCGCGACGTACTGTTCAACGGTCGGCATCCGACCTTCGCGTTGTTTTTCGAGGTCGATCCGGCAGCAGTAGACGTCAACGTGCACCCGACCAAGCACGAAGTACGCTTCCGTGACGGGCGCATGGTCCACGATTTCCTGTACGGCACGCTGCACCGTGCGCTGGGCGATGTGCGTCCGGAAGATCAATTGGCCGGCTCGGTCACCACGGCGATCGTTCGGCCGAGCGGGATCGAGGCGGGCGAGTTTGGCCCGCAGGGCGAGATGCGTCTGGCCGCCAATGCGCTGCTGGAGCAGCCGCAGGCGCAACCGGCGTTCAACACGTCATCCGGCGCCAGCGCTGGCGGCGCTTATCAGTATCAATACACGCCGCGTCCGCAATCGGCGGTGCCTGCTGCCGAGGCGCAAGCCGCATACAAGGAATTTTTCGCGCCGCTGCCTGAAGCCAATGCCAGCGCACTGCCGACCGGTCAGGAAGATATCCCGCCGCTCGGCTATGCACTGGCGCAGCTCAAGGGCATCTATATTTTGTCCGAGAACGCCCATGGTCTGGTGCTGGTGGACATGCATGCCGCCCACGAGCGGATCATGTACGAGCGCCTGAAAATCGCCATGGCCAGCGAAGGTCTCAGTGGCCAGCCGTTGCTGGTGCCGGAGTCGCTGGCGGTCAGTCAGCGCGAGGCCGATTGCGCTGAAGAACACGCCGCGTGGTTCCAGCGCCTTGGTTTTGAATTGCAGCGCCTGGGTCCGGAAACCCTGGCGATCCGGCAGATTCCCGCATTGCTCAAGCAGGCCGAAGCCAATCGACTGGTCGGCGACGTGCTTTCGGATTTGATGGAGTACGGCACCAGCGACCGTATCCAAGCGCACCTCAACGAACTGCTCGGCACCATGGCCTGCCACGGCGCGATCCGCGCCAATCGACGCCTGGCCCTGCCGGAAATGAACGGCCTGTTGCGTGATATGGAAAACACCGAGCGCAGCGGTCAATGCAACCATGGCCGACCGACCTGGACCCAGCTAGGTCTGGACGATCTGGACAAACTGTTCCTGCGCGGTCGTTGATGAGCCAGCTTCCTCCAGCGATTTTCCTGATGGGCCCGACCGCTGCGGGCAAGACCGATCTGGCCATCGAGCTGACTAAAGTGCTGCCGTGCGAATTGATCAGTGTCGATTCGGCGCTGGTCTACCGCGGCATGGACATCGGCACGGCCAAACCTTCGAAAGAACTGCTCGCCGAATATCCGCACCGGCTGATCGACATTCTCGATCCTGCTGAAGCGTATTCCGCTGCCGATTTTCGTCGCGACGCGTTGCAGGCCATGGCCGAAATCACTGGGCGAGGAAAGATCCCGCTGCTGGTCGGCGGCACCATGCTCTATTACAAGGCTTTGATCGAAGGTCTGGCAGACATGCCGGCGGCCGATCCTGAGGTCCGTGCGCAGATCGAGGAAGAAGCTGCACGCCTCGGCTGGCAAGCCCTGCACGATCAACTGGCGCAAATCGATCCGGTGTCGGCGGCGCGCATTCATCCCAATGATCCGCAGCGCTTGAGTCGGGCGCTGGAAGTGTATCGAGTCAGCGGGCAGAGCATGACCGCCCTGCGCGAGCAACAATCTGCGCAAAGTACTGAAGCAGCCGCTTCGGGACGCCAACAATTGCCCTATACTGTCGCGAACCTGGCCATTGCTCCGGCGAATCGTCAGGTTCTGCACCAGCGAATTGAACAAAGATTCACAAATATGTTGGAACAGGGATTCATCGACGAGGTCGTAGCCCTGCGTAAAAGAAGTGACCTGCATTCCGGGTTGCCGTCTATACGTGCGGTAGGCTACCGCCAAGTCTGGGATTACCTGGACGGCAAGCTGACATTGGCCCAGATGCAGGAGCGGGGCATCATCGCCACGCGCCAATTGGCCAAACGCCAGTTTACCTGGCTGCGCAGCTGGGACGATTTGCATTGGCTGGACAGTCTTGATTGCGACAATCTGCCACGCGCCTTGAAATACCTTGGGACCATCTCCATATTGAGCTGAGTCCTTGCAATTGCCGTCTATCCTTGGGGGTGTGACGGCCGAAGCCATCTGAATTTACCTGTTTTTATTATTGAATCCTTAAAGGAGTGCGGCACATGTCAAAAGGGCATTCGCTACAAGACCCTTACCTGAACACTTTACGTAAAGAGAAAGTCGGGGTTTCCATCTACCTGGTCAACGGTATCAAGCTGCAAGGGACGATCGAGTCGTTCGACCAGTTCGTGATCCTGCTGAAAAACACCGTAAGCCAGATGGTCTACAAACACGCTATCTCGACCGTCGTGCCGGTTCGTCCAATTCGTCTGCCTAGCGCAACCGAAAACGAACAGGGCGATGCCGATGCAGCGCCGGGTAACGCCTGATAGGAGTCTCCTTTGTTCTTTGAGCGCCACGGTGGTGGTGAACGAGTCATCCTCGTTCACTTGGATGGACAGGACCCTGAGGCGCGCGAAGATCCGCAGGAGTTTCAGGAGTTGGCAAATTCGGCTGGCGCCGAGACCGTCGCGTTTTTCAACGTGCCGCGTCATCGGCCAACCGCCAAATATCTGATCGGCAGCGGCAAGGTCGAGGAACTGCGCGACCTGGTCAAGGCTGAAGAAGCCGATCTGGTGATTTTCAATCACATCCTCACGCCCAGTCAGGAACGCAACCTCGAACGTGTTTTCGAGTGTCGCGTGATCGACCGTACCGGGCTGATTCTCGATATTTTCGCCCAACGCGCACGCACCCATGAGGGCAAGCTGCAGGTCGAACTGGCCCAGCTTGACCACATGAGCACGCGGCTGGTTCGCGGCTGGACTCACCTTGAACGTCAGGGTGGCGGTATCGGTATGCGCGGTCCGGGTGAAACCCAGCTGGAAACCGACCGCCGTCTGCTGCGGGTTCGCCTGCGCCAGATCAAGGGGCGGCTGGAGAAGGTGCGCAGTCAGCGCGAGCAGTCGCGCCGTGGCCGATCCCGTGCGGACATCCCTACCGTTTCGCTGGTGGGATACACCAACGCCGGCAAATCGACACTCTTCAACAACGTGACGAAGTCCGAGGTGTACGCGGCCGATCAACTGTTCGCCACGCTCGACCCGACCCTGCGCCGGCTGGAGCTTGACGACCTCGGTCCGATCGTCCTGGCCGACACCGTGGGTTTCATTCGTCACCTGCCACACAAGCTGGTCGAGGCATTTCGGTCTACGCTCGAAGAGTCGAGCAATTCCGACCTGCTGCTGCACGTGATCGATGCGGCCGAACCGGATCGCATGTTGCAGATCGAGCAGGTGATGGTGGTGCTGGGCGAGATTGGTGCCCAGGACTTGCCGATCCTCGAGGTCTATAACAAACTCGATTTGCTTGAGGGCGTCGAGCCTCAGATCCAGCGCGATGCCGATGGCAAGCCGCAACGGGTCTGGCTCTCGGCGAGGGATGGCAGCGGTCTGGAACTGCTTGAACAGGCCATCGCCGAGTTGCTCGGCAGTGATCTGTTCGTCGGTACCTTGCGCTTGCCGCAACGCTTCGCTCGGCTGCGTGCGCAGTTCTTCGAACTCGGGGCGGTGCAGAAAGAAGAATACGATGATGAAGGTGTCAGCCTGCTGGCCGTTCGTTTGCCCCGGATCGAGCTGAATCGATTGGTAAGCCGCGAAGGATTGCAGCCGATGGAATTCATCGAGCAACACACTTTGCAATAAAAGCCTGACAAAGCGGTTGTGCCGCAACGGCAGGCATTCTGTAGCATTGGTCGGCGCGCCGTGGGTGCGTCTTTGCTTTATCAGATGGAGAGCGCTATGGCTTGGAATGAGCCGGGTGGCAACTCGAATAATCAGGATCCCTGGGGTGGCAAGCGCCGCAATAACGGCGACCGCAAGGGGCCACCGGATCTCGACGAGGCCTTCCGAAAGCTGCAGGAAAGCCTGAACGGGTTGTTCGGTGGTGGTAAGAAACGCGGTGATGACGGCGGCGGGTCGGGGCGCAGCAGTGGCGGCTTCGGCGGTCTGCTCGGCATCGGCCTGGTCGTGCTGGCGGCTGTCTGGCTGTACAGCGCGGTCTACGTGGTGGACGAGCAGGAGCAAGCCGTGGTGCTGCGCTTCGGCAAGTACTACGAGACTGTCGGCCCGGGTCTGAACATCTACTTCCCGCCGATCGACAAGAAGTACATGGAGAACGTGACGCGTGAGCGTGCGTACACTAAGCAGGGCCAGATGCTGACTGAAGACGAGAACATCGTCGAAGTGCCGCTAACCGTGCAGTACAAGATCAGCAACCTGCAGGACTTCGTGCTGAACGTCGATCAGCCGGAAATCAGCCTGCAGCACGCGACTGAAAGTGCACTGCGTCACGTGGTCGGGTCCACCGCCATGGACCAGGTGCTGACCGAAGGTCGTGAATTGATGGCCAGCGAGATCAAGGAGCGTCTGCAACGTTTCCTCGATACCTATCGCACCGGTATCACCGTCACCCAGGTCAACGTACAGAGCGCAGCGGCACCGCGTGAAGTGCAGGAAGCCTTCGATGACGTGATCCGCGCCCGTGAAGACGAGCAGCGTTCGCGCAACCAGGCTGAAACCTACGCCAACGGCGTGGTGCCGGAAGCCCGTGGTCAGGCCCAGCGCATCATCGAAGATGCCAACGGTTATCGCGACGAGACCATCTCGCGCGCCAAGGGTGAGGCCGATCGCTTCACCAAACTGGTCGCCGAGTATCGCAAGGCACCTGAAGTCACCCGCGAGCGTCTGTACCTGGACACCATGCAGGAAGTCTTCAGCAACACCAGCAAGGTCCTCGTGACCGGCAACAAGAACGGCCAGAGCAATCTGCTCTACCTGCCGTTGGACAAGATGATCCAGAACAGTTCGGGTAATGCACCGGTGACCGGTTCGGCCGCCAGCAACAACACGGACGTCACGCCGCATGTCACTGACGTGCCGCAGACGCGTACAAGGGAGACCCGCTGATGAGCAATAAATCGCTGATCGCCCTGATCGTTGGCGTCGTTGTGGTACTGGTGGGCTGGAATTGCTTCTACATCGTCGCTCAGACCGAGCGCGCGGTGCTGCTGCAATTCGGTCGTGTGGTTCAGGCCGATGTCCAGCCGGGTCTGCATGTGAAAGTGCCTTACGTCAACCAGGTGCGCAAATTCGATGCGCGTCTGCTGACGCTGGATGCACCGACGCAGCGCTTCCTGACTCTGGAAAAGAAAGCCGTGATGGTCGATGCCTACGCCAAGTGGCGGGTGAAAGATGCCGAGCGCTTCTATACCGCGACTTCGGGTCTGAAGCAGATCGCCGACGAGCGTTTGTCCCGTCGTCTCGAATCGGGCCTGCGTGACCAGTTCGGCAAGCGCACCCTGCACGAAGTGGTGTCGGGTGAACGTGATGCGCTGATGGCTGACATCACTGCGTCGCTGAACAAGATGGCGGAAAAAGAGCTGGGTATCGAAGTGGTCGATGTCCGGGTCAAGGCCATCGATCTGCCGAAGGAAGTGAACCGCAGCGTGTTCGAGCGTATGAGCACCGAGCGGGAGCGTGAAGCTCGCGAGCACCGCGCCAAGGGTAACGAGCTGGCCGAAGGCATCCGTGCCGACGCCGATCGTCAACGCCGCGTGCTGCTGGCCGAAGCCTATCGTGAATCCGAAGAGGTTCGCGGTGACGGTGACGCCCAGGCTGCTGCGATCTACTCCAAGGCCTACGGCCAGGACCAGGAGTTCTACGGTTTCTACCGTAGCCTGCGTGCCTACCGTGAAAGCTTCGCGAACAAATCCGACGTCCTGGTCCTCGACCCAAGCAGCGACTTCTTCCGTTATCTGGAAAAAGCCAAACCTTGATACGACGTTGACCTGAATCAGTCCGCCCGGCGGCTAAAACCTCGGGCGGGGTGATCCTTTCGGAAAACGTGTGTATGATGCGGCAGCCGGGAAATTCCCGGCTTTTTTGCGTCTGCACGTTTGATTGCTGTTTTTGTTGCAGGCATCGGGTTTGAATAGCCCGAGCGTTTTTCGAGGAAAGTGATGGGCGAAGCCGCCAGCCGGCCTTTCGCTGCGTCGTTCATGCGCGTGCGTTTTGAACGCTCCGGTCATTTTCTGCTTCACTCAAGGCTCGCCTAGTGCTGGCCGCCCGGATCAAAGGGGAATGGCGTAATGGCAACGGTAGACCGCTGGCTGCTGCCAGATGGCATCGAAGAAGTACTGCCACCGGAGGCGGCGCGCATTGAAGTCGCGCGTCGTCAGGTGTTGGATCTGTTCCAGAGCTGGGGTTACGAGTTCGTCGTGACTCCCCATATCGAGTACCTGGAATCCCTGCTGACCGGCGCGGGCCAGGACCTGGATCTGCGTACCTTCAAGGTCATCGACCCGCAATCGGGCCGGCAGATGGGTTTCCGTGCCGACATCACGCCGCAAGTGGCGCGCATCGATGCGCACACCCTGCGTCGCGAAGGCCCGAGCCGTCTGTGCTACGCCGGCAGCGTCCTGCATGCCCAGCCGCGTGCATTGTCGTCCTCGCGCAGCCCGATCCAGCTGGGCGCCGAGCTGTACGGCGACGCCAGTCCGAGCAGCGATGTCGAAGTCATCAGCCTGATGCTGGCCATGCTGCAGCTGGCCGATGTGCCGGACGTGCACATGGACCTCGGCCATGTCGGCATCTACCGTGGTCTGGCGCGCGCCGCCGGTCTGTCCGGTGAAGTCGAGCAGCAGTTGTTCGATGCCCTGCAGCGCAAGGCCATCGATGAAGTGATTACCCTGACCGAAGGCCTGCCGGCCGATCTGTCGGGCATGCTGCGCGCACTGGTTGATCTGTGTGGCGGCCGTGAAGTGTTGAGCGCTGCCCGCGAGCGTCTGGCCAACGCGCCGGCGCCGGTGCTGGCGGCGCTGGAAGATCTGCTGGCGATCGCCGAGCGTCTTTCCGTGCGCTTCCCGCAGCTGCCGCTGTATTTCGACCTCGGCGAGTTGCGCGGCTACCACTACCACACCGGTGTGGTGTTCGCGGTGTTCGTGCCGGGCGTTGGCCAGTCCATCGCTCAGGGCGGTCGTTACGATGACATCGGTGCCGACTTCGGTCGCGCCCGTCCGGCGACTGGTTTCTCTACCGATTTGAAAACCCTGGTGACCCTGGGGCGTGCTGAGATCGAGCTACCGTCTGGCGGTATCTGGATGCCTGACAGTACGGATGCGGCACTCTGGCAGCAGGTTTGCCAGTTGCGCAGTGAGGGTCAGCGTGTCGTTCAGGCCTTGCCTGGACAACCTTTGGCCGCCGCCCGTGATGCGGACTGCGACCGGCAATTGATTCAGCAGAACGGGCTTTGGCAAGTATCGCCACTGGCTTCTTGAGTTTTCCTGCCGGCCATCGCCGGCACCAAGTTTGCGCGAATGAGGACAAGTGTTATGGGTAAGAATGTCGTAGTCCTGGGCACCCAGTGGGGTGATGAGGGCAAAGGCAAGATCGTTGATCTGCTGACCGAACATGCTGCCGCCGTAGTGCGCTACCAGGGTGGCCACAACGCGGGTCACACGCTGGTGATCGACGGCGAGAAAACCGTCTTGCACCTGATTCCGTCGGGCGTGCTGCGCGAAGGCGTGCAATGCCTGATCGGCAACGGCGTGGTGGTTGCACCTGACGCCCTGCTGCGCGAGATCACCAAGCTGGAAGAGAAAGGCGTACCGGTGCGCGAGCGCCTGCGTATCAGCCCGTCCTGCCCGCTGATCCTGTCCTTCCACGTCGCGCTGGACCAGGCCCGTGAAAAGGCCCGTGGCGAGCTGAAGATCGGTACTACCGGTCGCGGCATCGGCCCGGCTTACGAAGACAAGGTTGCCCGTCGTGGCCTGCGTGTCGGCGATCTGCTGAACATGCCGCGCTTCGAAGACAAGCTGCGTGAACTGGTGGATTACCACAACTTCATGCTGGTCGGTTACTACAAAGAGCCAGCCATCGAATTCGAAAAGACCCTGGCCGAGTGCAAGGAATACGCTGAGCTGCTCAAGCCGCTGATGCTCGACGTGACCGCCGAGCTGCACGACCTGCGTCGTGCCGGCAAGGACATCATGTTCGAAGGCGCGCAAGGTTCGTTGCTCGACATCGACCACGGCACCTACCCGTACGTGACCAGCTCCAACACCACCGCGGGTGGCGTGGCGACCGGTTCGGGCGTTGGTCCGATGTTCCTCGACTACATCCTGGGCATCACCAAGGCCTACACCACTCGCGTCGGTTCCGGCCCGTTCCCGACCGAGCTGTTCGACGAAGTCGGTGCGCACCTGGCCAAGCAAGGTCACGAGTTCGGCGCTACCACTGGCCGCGCCCGTCGTTGCGGCTGGTTTGACGCCGTCATCCTGCGTCGCGCTATCGACGTGAACAGCATTTCGGGCATCTGCCTGACCAAGCTGGACGTACTCGACGGTCTGGAAACCATCAACATCTGCGTCGGCTACAAAGACGCGCAGGGCAATGCCGTTGCGCCGACCGATGCTGACAGCTACGTCGGCCTGCAGCCGGTGTACGAAGAAGTGCCGGGCTGGAGCGAATCGACCGTGGGCGCCAAGACCCTGGAAGAGCTGCCGGCCAATGCTCGTGCCTACATCAAACGCGTTGAAGAGTTGATCGGCGCGCCGATCGACATTATTTCGACGGGCCCGGACCGCAACGAAACCATCGTTCTGCGTCATCCGTTTGCTTGATAAGTCGTTGATGTAAAAAACAAAGGCCCCTTAATCGGGGCCTTTGTCGTTTATGCCTGTTGGACGGCATGACCTTTGCTGTGAATCTGTCTACAAGAGTGCCATCAAATTAATGGCGTCAGAAGTAGAGGGATTTAAAGTGTCAGCCGTTCTCTCACTGTTACAAAGCCGTTTGTTGCGGCCGGTGTTCGTTACCCTTGGTATCGCCCTTTTGGTGCAGGTGTTGGTGGCGGTTGCCCTGACGCGGAGCACGGTCACGGCGCTCGAAGCTGATCTGGCCGTGCGCCTGGGTGCCGACAGCCAGAAGCTCTCCGGTGAGCTGGAGCAGGCCGGGCGTGAAGTCACTTCAAGTCTTGATGCGTTATCGGCCAGCACTCGTCAGCGCCTCACGGCTGGCCTGTCCGCACGCCTCAAAGAAGAGCAGGCGCAACTGCGGGCGACGCTGGAGAAGGATCTGAAGGATTCGGCCAACGACATGGCGCAGTTGCTTGCATCCGTAGCGCCGCGTGCGATGTGGGACAGCGACGTGCCGACGCTGTCGGAGTTTGCCCGCCGCGCCCAGCGCAATCCCAACGTGCTGTTCGTGGTGTATGACGACGCCACCGGCCAGCATCTGACCCGTTATCTCAATCGTGAAAACCCGATCAACAAGGCCTTGCTGGAAAAGGGCCAGGGCGAGCGTGCGCTGGATAAGGTGCTGGATGCGGCGAAAAACGATCCTTCGGTTTACTACCTCGAAGCCTCGATCAATCCCAATGGCGTGGAGATCGGCAAAGTGCTGATGGGCGTTTCCACAGCCTCGGTGGAAACCGATCTGGCCGAGCTCGACAAGCGCTTCCTGGCGCTGATTGCCAGCAGCGATCAACTGGTCGGCGACAGCCTCAAAGGCGCAGCGGCGGACAGCGCCAAGGCAATGCAGGCGCGCCTGCAATCGGCGCAGGGCACCGCTGGCGAAATGAAAGCCAACACCGCACAAACCGTTCAAGAGGCTGCCGCCACGCTGCGCTGGCGCATCGGCCTCGGCTTGGCGCTGGTCGGTTGCGGCGTGCTGCTGTTGCTGGCCGTGGTCCTCGGTCATCGTGTGGTCAATCGCCTGAAAATGCTCAATGCGGCAATGGACGATCTGGCAGCGGGCGAGGGCGATCTGACCAAGCGTGTGCAGATCAACAGCAAGGATGAAATCGGCGACATGGCCTCAGCGGTCAATCGCTTTGTGGATAAATTGCAGCCGATCGTACGCGAGGCGGGTGATGTCGCTCAGCGCACTGGCGTGGAAATCGGCGCGATGACTTTGCGCAACGCTGGCGCCGATGCGGCTGCCGGAATGCAGCGCGATGAAGTTGCAGAAAGCCTGCGCGCGCTGTCGCAAATGGCAGACGAGGCGCAGTCGGAAAGTCAGGCAATGCAGGCGGCGCTGAAGCAGGTTGTCGATATTCGTCAGGCCACCGATGAGAACACTCGTACTTCCGCCAAGGTCGGCAGCCTGATCGAAGCGCTGGCCGGGCAGGTCGATACCGGGGCGAAGGTCATCGAGCGACTGGCGCAGCAGAGCGAGCAGATTGAGGTGGTGCTGACGGTGATTCACGGCATCGCCGAACAGACCAACCTGCTGGCATTGAACGCTGCGATCGAGGCGGCGCGGGCCGGTGAGACCGGGCGTGGGTTTGCCGTGGTGGCGGATGAAGTGCGTGCACTGGCGAGCAAAACGCAGAGCTCGACGGGCGATATTCAAGCGCACATCGTCGCTTTGCAGCAGGGCGCACGTGAGGCCGTCGAGGCGATTGGTCAGGCCGGACGGCAGGCCAGCGAAGGTTTGCTGGTTTTGCGCGACAGTGCACGCTTGCAGCAGTCGGTGCAGGCTTCGGTTGAGCAGGTGCATGCGGCGATCGGTCTGGCGACGCAAGCAGCAGCGCATCAGGCGCAGGGTGCACAGGCAGTGCGTGGGCGCGTCGAAACGATTCATGCGCAGGCCGAGAAAGCGGCGCAGGCAGTGGTGGAAACCACGGCCAGTGGCAAGGTGCTGGATGGTCTGGCTGCGCAATTGAAAGCCAGCCTGGGGCAGTTCCGCGCTTAGTGTTATCCGGGCTGGCCTCTTCGCGAGCAGGCTCGCTCCCACAGGGAAACTCAACCCATTGTGAGAGCGAGCCTGCTCGCGAATACGGTATCAGCGGCTCAGATACATCCGCGTCGTCAGCAGATAAACCGGCAACCCCGAGACCACAATCAACAACGCCGCATAAGGCGCCGCCGCCGCAAACTCGACATTCGCCGTGTGCGCCCAGACTTCGGTCGCCAATGTATTGAGTCCGGTTGGGCTGAGCAGCAACGTTGCCGTCAATTCCTTCATCGCATCAAGAAACACCAGCGCAAACGCTGCGCCCAGTGCCGGGAAAATGATCGGCAAGGTCACCCGGCAAAACGCCGTGAACGACGATGCGCCTAATGTCCGCGCCGCTTCTTCCAGCTGCGGTGCAGCCTTGTTCAGCGCGGTACGGATCGGCGCCTGCGCCAATGGCAGGAACAGCAGCGCATAGGCGATCAGCAGCAAGCCCGACGTCTGATACAGCACTGGCACGTAATGCAGGGCGAAATACACCAGCGTCAACGCAATCACCAGCCCCGGCAGCGCGTGCAACAGATAAGGCAGGCGTTCGGCCCAGATTGCCAATCGGCCTTTATAGCGCACCACCAGCAACCCGACCGGCACCGCCAGCACCAGACACAGCGCGGCACCGCCCAATGACAATGCCAGCGATGACAGCAGCGCCTCGGTGATCGCCGCTACCGGGAACGCCGCCGATGAGCCGACCGCCAGCCAATACGCCAACATCCCCAGCGGAACGCCACTGCCGATAATTGCCAGCAACAGGCAATACAACTGACCAAGCGCCGCCCACGCTCCAAGCTTTACTTGTTCAGCCTGTCGCGCCGCGCCTTGGCCGGTGCGCACATGCCGGCCCTTGCCACGCACGCGCAGCTCCAGCCACAACAACAGCAGACACAGCGCCAGCAACACCGCCGAAAGCATCGCGGCGTTGGCATTGCTGAATTCCAGTTCGAATTGCTGGTAGATCGCCGTGGTGAAGGTTTGCAGGCCAATGATCGACAGCGCGCCGAATTCCACCAGCATGTGCAGGGCAATCAGCAGCGAACCGGCCAGCAGCGATGGCCACAGCAGCGGCAGGGTGACGCGGAAAAATACGCCCCAGCGATTCTGTCCCAACGTGCGGGCGGATTCTTCGAGGGAGGGATCGAGATTGCGCAGGGTCGCCGCAACTGGCAGGAAGATCAGCGGATACTTCGACAGGCTCATCACCAGAATCGCCCCGCCGAGGCCTTCGAATTGCGCGCTGAGCGAGACCCAGGTGAAGCTGCTGACAAACGCCGGCACCGCAAACGGCAGGCACAGGATCACGCCCCACAGGCGCCGCCCCGGCAGATTGCTGCGCTCTAGCAGCCACGCCAGCGACAGACCTATCAAGGCGCAGGTAACCGTCACGCCGACCATCAATGCCAAGGTGTTGCGCAACAGGCCGAACACATACGGGCGCCACAGCAAATGCAGCGCCTCGGCCCAGCCGGCCTGCCAGGCTTTCAGTCCGACATAGGCCAGTGGCAGCAGGCTCATGACCACCAGTAGCAATACCGGCAGCACCAGCCAGATTGACGGTCTTTTGCGTCGTGGCACGTAACCCGCGCGCGCGGCGGGGGCCGATAACGATGCTGCCATCAGTTCAGGCCAACTTCGCGTTCCAGCTCCAGCGCTTCTTCAGCATTGCCCAGGTCCGCCGGAGTGACATTCGGCGCTTCCAGTTCGCTGAACGGCTTGAGGCCGCGATCCGACTCCATGCCTTTGTGCAGCGGGTATTCAGCGGTGGTCTGAGTGATCACCCGCTGACCTTCTTCGCTGGCCATGAAGGCGAGGAATTGCTGGGCTTCTTTTGGATGTTTGCTGGATTTCAGCACGGCAGCGCTGGACACGGTGATCAGGCCGCCAGCGTCGCCGCCGGTGAAATAATGCAGCTTGGAGTCGAGCTTGCCTTTCTCGCGTTGCAGGGCGAACCAGTAGTAGTTGTTCACCAGTACGGTGGCGACTTCGCCGTTTTCCACCGCTTTGAGCGCGACCATGTTGTTGCTGTAGATCTTGCCGAACGCACGCAGGCCGGTCAGCCATTCTTCGGCAGCGTCACGACCGTGCAGTTTGATGATTGCTACGGCCTGTTCCTGGAAGGCGCCACTGGTCGGAACGAAGCCGACCTTGCCTTGCCATTGCGGCTCGGAGAATTCCATCACCGATTTCGGCAGGTCTTTTTCATCGATCAGTTTCGGATTGAACGCGACCACGCGGACGCGGGCGGTAACGCCGATCCAGGTACCGTTGGCGGCGACGTATTTTTCCGGCAAAACCGCTAGGGTGGCGTCATCGGCCTTGGCCAGCAGACCCTGTTCGCCGAGGTTGTTCAGCGGCGGCGACTCTTCGGTGTAGATCACATCGGCGGGCGAGCGGTCGCCTTCTTCGATGATCTGGCTCGCGAGCTGGTTGCTGCTGCCTTTGCGCACGTTGACGTGGATGCCGGTCTTGGCTTCGAAAGCCTTGGCAATCGCGTCGCCGACTTCCTTGTGCTGGCCGTTGTAGAGAGTCAGGGAAACCGCATCGGCAGCCTGGGTGAGGGGAGTGGCGAGTGCCAGGCCGAGGAGGGTGAAGGTCAGGCCTCGGCGCAGGGTATTTCGAAACGTCATTCGCAGGGTTCCTCACTGTCGCATTGCAAAAACTTGCAACAATGATAAACGATATTGTTTCTCAAGTGCGCCTTATGCGGGACAAGGGGATCGGGTAGGAGCTGCCGAAGGCTCGGGCCGCGTTCGGACGATCTTTTGATCTGCCTCCTGCGAGTTGCGGGGAAAAGCAAGATCAAGAGATCGCAGCCTCGTTGCACTCATCAGCTCCTACAAGCTCCTACAAGACCTGCGGAAATTCAGGAAGCCAGAAACGCAAAAACCCGCTTTCGCGGGTTTTTGTGAAATCCAAGGCCTGAACCTTGAATTTGAATTGGTGCCCAGAAGAAGACTCGAACTTCCACGACCGTAAGGTCACCAGCACCTGAAGCTGGCGTGTCTACCAATTTCACCATCTGGGCAATCATCGCAAGCGTTGCCGCTGTTGATGTGGCGCACTATACGGAGGCCTTTTTGATCTGTAAACCCCTGATTTGGTTTTAATAAATCAGTGTGAGCAAAAGCTTTCCCGCAAATGCAAAAAACCCGCTTTCGCGGGTTTTGTGTGAGTGTTGAAACTGATCTAGTCTCAAACTCGAAATTGGTGCCCAGGAGAAGACTCGAACTTCCACGACCGTAAGGTCACCAGCACCTGAAGCTGGCGTGTCTACCAATTTCACCACCTGGGCATCATCGAAAGCGCTTGTGCGTCGTCGATGGCGCGCACTATACGGAGCGTCTTTTTAACTGTAAACCCCTGCCGCAGAAAAAACTGAATTTTTTTACCAGCGGCGTTCAAAACGGTCTCCGAGCGTCGATACAAGGCCTTGCACAGCCTTATAGAAGCGGAAATTTCCCGTTTCCCGGCGCCTATGCCAAACTAACCCGTATATAGACAAGGTGAAAACTCTCTAATGGCCGATTGGCAGTCCCTCGATCCCGAGGCCGCTCGTGAAGCGGAAAAATACGAAAACCCTATTCCCAGCCGCGAACTGATCCTGGCGCACCTCGCCGATCGGGGTTCGCCTGCTGCCCGCGAGCAACTGGTCGAAGAGTTTGGTCTGACCACAGAAGACCAGATCGAGGCCCTGCGCCGCCGCTTGCGCGCTATGGAGCGCGACGCTCAACTGATCTACACCCGCCGTGGCACTTACGCGCCGGTCGACAAGCTCGACCTGATCCTCGGCCGCATCAGCGGTCACCGTGACGGTTTCGGTTTCCTCGTGCCGGACGACGGCAGCGACGACCTGTTCATGAGCCCGGCGCAAATGCGTCTGGTGTTCGATGGTGACCGTGCGCTGGCCCGGGTTTCCGGGCTCGACCGTCGTGGTCGCCGTGAAGGCGTGATCGTCGAGGTGGTGTCCCGCGCTCACGAAACCATCGTCGGTCGCTACTTCGAAGAAGGCGGCATCGGTTTCGTCGTTGCCGACAACCCGAAGATCCAGCAGGAAGTGCTGGTGACGCCGGGCCGCAACGCCAATGCGCAGATCGGTCAGTTCGTCGAAGTGAAAATCACCCACTGGCCAACGCCGCGCTTCCAGCCGCAAGGCGATGTGGTCGAAGTGGTCGGCAACTACATGGCGCCGGGCATGGAAATCGATGTTGCCCTGCGCACTTACGACATTCCGCACGTCTGGCCTGAAGCGGTTGTGAAAGAAGCTGCCAAGCTCAAGCCGGAAGTTGAAGAAAAAGACAAAGAGAAGCGCATCGACTTGCGCCATCTGCCGTTCGTCACCATCGACGGCGAAGACGCCCGCGACTTCGATGACGCGGTCTACTGCGAAGCCAAACCGGGCAAACTGCGCCTGTTCTCCGGTGGCTGGAAGTTGTACGTGGCGATTGCCGACGTTTCCAGCTACGTGAAGATCGGCTCGGCGCTGGACAACGAAGCTCAGGTTCGCGGCAACTCGGTGTACTTCCCCGAGCGCGTGATTCCGATGCTGCCCGAGCAACTGTCCAACGGCCTGTGCTCGCTGAACCCGCAAGTCGATCGTCTGGCCATGGTTTGCGAGATGACCATCTCCAAGTCCGGCGAAATGACCGACTACTGCTTCTATGAGGCGGTGATCCATTCCCACGCTCGTCTGACCTATAACAAGGTCAGCGCGATGCTGGAAACGCCGAAGGCGACCGAAGCGCGCAAACTGCGCGGTGAGTACACCGACGTCGTGCCGCACCTCAAACAGCTCTACGCCTTGTACAAGGTGTTGCTGGCTGCCCGTCACGTACGTGGCGCGATCGATTTTGAAACCCAGGAAACCCGGATCATCTTCGGCTCCGAGCGCAAGATTGCCGAAATCCGTCCGACCGTGCGTAATGATGCGCACAAGCTGATCGAGGAGTGCATGCTGGCCGCCAACGTGGCCACTGCCGAATTCCTCAAGAAGCACGAAATTCCTGCGCTGTATCGTGTTCACGCCGGTCCGCCGCCAGAGCGTCTGGAAAAACTGCGCGCGTTCCTCGGTGAGCTCGGCCTGTCCCTGCACAAAGGCAAGGACGGTCCGTCGCCGAAGGATTATCAGGCCCTGCTGGCGAGCATCAAGGATCGTCCGGATTTCCACCTGATCCAGACCGTCATGCTGCGTTCGTTGAGTCAAGCGGTGTACAGCGCTGAAAACGATGGCCACTTCGGCCTGAATTACGAAGCCTATACCCACTTCACCTCGCCGATCCGTCGCTACCCGGACCTACTGACGCACCGTGCGATCCGCAGTGTGATCCATTCGAAACAGGACACCCCGCACGTCCGTCGTGCCGGTGCGATGACCATTCCGAAAGCGCGCATCTATCCGTACGACGAAGCGGCGCTGGAGCAGCTCGGCGAGCAGTGCTCGATGAGTGAGCGCCGTGCCGACGAGGCGACCCGCGACGTGGTGAACTGGCTCAAGTGCGAGTTCATGAAGGATCGCGTGGGCGAGTCGTTCCCGGGCGTGATCACCGCAGTGACCGGTTTTGGTCTGTTCGTCGAGCTGACCGATATCTACGTCGAAGGCCTGGTGCATGTCACCGCGCTGCCAGGCGATTACTACCACTTCGATCCTGTGCATCACCGCTTGGCGGGCGAGCGCACCGGTCGCAGTTTCCGTCTTGGCGACACCGTTGAAGTACGCGTCATGCGCGTCGACCTAGACGAGCGCAAGATCGACTTCGAGATGGCCGAGAAAACCATCAGCGCGCCGATTGGTCGCAAGAAACGTGGCACCGAAACTGCTGCGCCTGCTGCCAGGGCTGCGGAAGAAAAGGCTTCAGCGAAAACCGCCAGCCGTCGTCCGGCCAAGGAAAAGGTCGCCGAAGCCTATCGCCCGAGCGACGCCGTGGCGAAAAACGCCGAGCTGCGCAAAAGCCGTGAATTGAAGAAGGCCTTGCTGGCCGATGCGAAAAACGGTGGTAAAGCGGCGTCCGGGGGAAAGACCGGACGGTCGGCGCCTGACAGGGCGACCGACGGCAAGCCAGCCAAGCCGAGCAAACACCGTAAGGGCCCGCCAAAAGCGGGTTCCGCTCCAGCCAAAAGTGGCGGGGCGCGTAAACCGAAGGCGAAGTCATGAGTCAGTTGGAAAAAATCTACGGCGTTCATGCGGTAGAAGCGTTGCTGCGTCACCACCCCAAACGCGTCAAGCAGATCTGGCTGGCGGAAAGCCGTAACGATCCGCGCGTGCAGACGCTGGTCGAGCTGGCCAATGAAAACCGTGTTCAGGTCGGCCAGGCCGAGCGTCGCGAAATGGACGCCTGGGTTGAAGGCGTGCACCAGGGCGTTGTCGCTGAAGTCAGCCCAAGTCAGGTGTGGGGCGAGGCGATGCTCGACGAGTTGCTCGATCGCACCGAAGGCGCGCCGCTGTTGCTGGTGCTCGACGGCGTGACCGATCCGCACAACCTCGGCGCCTGCCTGCGTTCGGCCGATGCGGCCGGTGCGCTGGCGGTGATCGTGCCGAAAGACAAGTCGGCCACGCTGACCCCGGTGGTGCGTAAAGTCGCCTGCGGCGCCGCGGAAGTGATTCCGCTTGTGGCCGTGACCAACCTGGCGCGCACGTTGGAAAAACTCCAGCAGCGCGGTTTGTGGGTAGTCGGCACCGCTGGTGAAGCCGAGGTCAGCATTTATGACCAGGACCTGACCGGCCCGACCATCCTGATCATGGGCGCCGAAGGCAAAGGCATGCGTCGCCTGACCCGCGAGCACTGCGACTATCTGGTGAACCTGCCGATGGCCGGCAGCGTCAGCAGCCTCAACGTGTCGGTCGCCACCGGCGTGTGCCTTTTCGAAGCCCAGCGCCAGCGCGGTGCGAAGGCCAAGGCTGCCGCGAAGAAATAAGCTTCACGCAATCAACTGTGGGAGCGAGCCTGCTCGCGAAGAGGAGTGTCAGTCGACGTCATTGTTGCCTGACAGGCCGCATTCGCGAGCAGGCTCGCTCCCACATTCGGTTACGGTGTCTGGAAGATCGGTGGTTGTTCAAATAATCACCAATTGCCTTGCGCCCCCGCAGTCCCTTCTCTACAATTGCGCCCCTTGCTGTGACGGCAGGCACGCATGTGCCCCGCGCCAGCAAGTCCATAAGTGTCATTCACTCCTTGTCTGACCGTTTTTGAGCGGCAGGCTACAACCCGTAAGGAGCATTCATGCGTCATTACGAAATCATCTTTCTGGTCCACCCGGATCAGAGCGAGCAAGTCGGCGGCATGGTTGAGCGTTACACCAAGCTGATCGAAGAAGACGGCGGCAAAATCCACCGTCTGGAAGACTGGGGCCGTCGTCAACTGGCCTACGCAATCAACAATGTTCACAAGGCTCACTACGTGATGCTGAACGTTGAGTGCACTGGCAAGGCCCTGGCCGAGCTGGAAGACAACTTCCGCTACAACGATGCAGTGATCCGTAACCTGGTCATCCGTCGCGACGAAGCCGTTACCGGCCAGTCCGAGATGCTCAAGGCTGAAGAAAACCGCAGTGAGCGCCGTGAGCGTCGCGACCGTCCTGAGCACGAAGGCGCCGAAGGCACCGACAGTGATGACAGCGACAACAGCGATAACGCTGACGAGTAATCCACGGACCTTATTAAGGAGCCTATCAAATGGCACGTTTCTTCCGTCGTCGTAAATTCTGCCGCTTCACCGCTGAAGACGTGAAAGAGATCGACTACAAAGATCTCAACACTCTGAAAGCTTACGTATCCGAGACCGGCAAAATCGTTCCAAGCCGCATCACCGGTACCAAAGCTCGTTATCAGCGTCAGCTGGCCACCGCTATCAAGCGCGCCCGCTTCCTGGCCCTGCTGGCCTACACCGACAGCCACGGCCGCTGAGACCGGGCAGTCGACAAGTAGCAAAGGATTGAATGCATGCGCGCCTTAGCTGAGTTCATCATGCGAGGCCGAATGCAGGCCACTCTCGTGGTGGCCGGATGTGCAACATTGCCGTTGTTGTATTGGTTGGGTGCTGCCGCCGGGAGCCTTGTGCTGCTGCGGCGCGGATTGACGGACGCCCTTGGCGTTCTGTCGCTGGGACTGCTGCCGGCCTTGATCTGGTGGCTGTATGCCGACGACCCACGGGCACTTCTGGTGCTGCTGGGGTCTTCGGGGCTTGCGTTGGTTTTGCGCGCAAGCGAATCCTGGGTCCGCACGCTGCTGGTCAGCGTAGTGATCGGAGTGGTGTTTTCAGTGGTGCTCGGGGTCGCGTTTGCGGCCCAGATCGAGATGCTTGCACAGGCCCTTATAAAGGTCATGCCGGCACTTCTTGGTGAGACCTACAAGCAATTGTCGGTCGATGAGCAAGCGCGTTTCGCGTCCCTGATTGCACCGGTTCTGACCGGACTGATTGCGGCCTTGTTGCAGATCGTCAGCGTGCTGAGCCTGATTGTCGGGCGGCATTGGCAGGCGTTGTTGTACAACCCGGGTGGTTTCGGTCGCGAGTTTCGCGCCATCCGCATCCCGCTGGGGCCGGCGATGTTACTGCTGGCGTTGATGCTTCTGGGCCCGAATCTCGGTGCACAGATGGCCATGTTGACGCCGTTGTGCAGTGTACCGCTGGTGTTCGCCGGGCTGGCCCTGATTCACGGGCTGGTCGGGCAGAAGCGACTGGCCGGTTTCTGGCTGGTGGGGTTGTACGTCACGCTGCTGTTGTTCATGCAGCTGATCTATCCGTTGCTCGTGGTTCTGGCCATTGTCGACAGCCTGATTGATTTTCGCGGTCGTCACGTGTCGAAAGACACCGACAGCGCGAACGGTGAAGGTTAAAAGTTAGAGGATTTTCACATGCAACTGATCCTTCTGGAAAAAATCGCCAACCTGGGCAACCTGGGCGACAAAGTAAACGTTAAGGCCGGTTACGGCCGTAACTACCTGCTGCCTTTCGGCAAGGCTACCGCTGCGACCGCTGCCAACCTGGCTGCGTTCGAAGAGCGTCGCGCCGAGCTGGAAAAAGCCGCCGCAGACCGTAAGGCATCGGCTGAAAGCCGTGCTGCCCAACTGGCCGAGCTGGAAGTGACCATCACTGCCACCGCTGGCGACGAAGGCAAGCTGTTCGGTTCGATCGGTACTCACGACATCGCTGACGCACTGACCGCCTCCGGCGTTGAAGTGCAGAAGAGCGAAGTTCGTCTGCCGAACGGCACCATCCGCAACGTGGGTGAATTCGACGTGGCCGTGCACCTGCACGCCGAAGTTGAAGCCACCGTACGCGTTGTCGTGGTAGCAGCTTAAGCAACACGGATCGGCTGGCGGCTTGTCCGTCAGGCGGTTAACATCGGGCACGATCCTGTTTACAGGTCGTGCCCTTTGTCTTTCTGAATTCCCTGCTTTTCACTAATACTCAAGTGGCCATGAACGATATCTCCGCTCCCGAGCAATACGATCTGCAAACCGCTGCCCTGAAGGTGCCGCCGCATTCCATCGAGGCTGAACAGGCTGTACTCGGTGGTCTGATGCTGGACAACAACGCCTGGGAACGCGTGCTCGATCAAGTCTCCGATGGCGATTTCTATCGACATGACCACCGTCTGATTTTCCGCGCGATCGCCAAACTGGCCGATCAGAACTCGCCGATCGACGTCGTGACCCTTGCCGAACAACTCGACAAGGAAGGCCAGACGTCGCAAGTCGGCGGCCTCGGCTATCTTGGCGAACTGGCAAAAAACACCCCGTCCGTCGCCAACATCAAGGCCTATGCGCAGATCGTCCGTCAGCGTGCGACGTTGCGCCAACTGATCGGCATCAGCACCGAGATTGCCGACAGCGCCTTCAACCCCGAAGGCCGCACCGCCGAAGAGATCCTCGACGAAGCCGAACGGCAGATCTTCCAGATCGCCGAAGCGCGGCCCAAGACCGGCGGCCCGGTCGGCGTCAATGAGCTGCTGACCAAGGCCATCGACCGCATCGACACGTTGTTCAACACCGCCGACGCGATCACCGGTCTGTCTACGGGTTACACCGACCTCGATGAGAAGACCAGCGGCTTGCAGCCGTCCGACCTGATCATCGTCGCCGGCCGTCCGTCGATGGGTAAAACCACCTTCGCGATGAACCTGGTGGAAAACGCCGTGTTGCGCAGCGAGAAGGCTGTCCTGGTTTACTCGCTCGAGATGCCAGGCGAATCGCTGATCATGCGTATGCTGTCTTCGCTCGGCCGAATCGACCAGACCAAAGTGCGTTCCGGCCAACTCGAAGACGACGACTGGCCGCGCCTGACGTCGGCGGTCAACCTGCTCAACGACCGCAAACTGTTCATCGATGACACCGCCGGCATCAGTCCTTCGGAAATGCGCGCGCGCACTCGTCGTCTGGTGCGTGAGCACGGCGATGTCGGCCTGATCATGATCGACTACCTGCAACTGATGCAGATTCCCGGGTCCAGCGGTGACAACCGCACCAACGAGATTTCCGAGATCTCGCGATCCCTGAAAGCCCTGGCCAAGGAATTCAACTGTCCGGTAGTGGCGCTGTCGCAGCTCAACCGTTCCCTCGAACAGCGCCCGAACAAACGCCCGGTGAACTCCGACTTGCGGGAATCCGGAGCGATCGAGCAGGACGCCGACGTAATCATGTTCGTTTACCGAGACGAGGTGTATCACCCGGAAACCGAGCACAAGGGCATCGCCGAAATCATCATCGGCAAGCAGCGTAACGGCCCGATCGGTTTCATTCGGCTGGCGTTCATCGGTAAATACACGCGCTTCGAAAACCTCGCACCGGGCAGTTACAACTTCGACGACGACGAATGACAGTAGGCCGGATCATCCGGCTGCTGTCGTGGCCTGCTTCAATCGGCCGAAACTGCCGTCTCGCTGCTGGCAGGTTTTTCAACTGCCTCACCGGGGCGAATTTCCTCGCGCGTCAGTGACTGGATCAGCGTCGCTTCGCTAATGGCCAACTGTGCAGTGACGTCATTGGTTTGCGCGTCGTATTCGGCCTGGGTCAGTACTTTTTTCGCGAATTGCTCGTCCAGTGCCGCCTGTCTTTGTTGATAAGGCTGACGTGCAGCGTCGAACCGGGACGGATATTTGTGCGTGATGAAGTCCTGCCAGAATTCCATCGACACCAGAGCCTGAAACTCTTCGGGAGAGCCGTTCAAGGCGATGACTTTACGGTAGGCGACTTCCAGCATGGGCGGTGTGACGCCGGCCATGCCGATAAAGGACAGCGTCTGCGGCTGAAACGGCAACTGCAGCCGATCCTTGAGGCCAAAGCGGTAGGCCATGGTCATTTCATGCGGGTCGCTCAGGCGCAGGCGCTGGGTATTGCGCTCACGCGCTGGAGCCTGTGGATCGTTGGCGATTGTCCTGCTCGCAGCGATATCTGCTGCGGCCAGTTCATCGACCTGCCTTAGCCTGAACAGACTTCTGGACAGGTCCACCAGGCGAGTGCCATCCCCGTCTTGCCTTGCCTGCACTCTGGCCGTATGCGTCATGGTCAGCACTTGCAGGTCAGTAAACGTGGCGGCGGCAAGGTCAGTGCAGCCGGCTTCACAGGCGCGATCGAAAACATCTCTGCGCAGAGCGCGTGATTGCACGTTGTTCTCGCTGATGGCATCGACCACGTCCCAGACCTGCCGACGGAAATCGGCGTGGTGGCCGAGTCGGGAAATGATATTGAAAAATCCATCCGAGCCGTCCTGTGCTTTCAGTCTGTCCAGCTGCGCGGTGCGTTTCGTCGCCTCGGTTGCCGTCATACCGATGGTCAACTGCGGATAGGCCGACGCAGCGTTCATTAGCGCCGGCTGCGGGCGGGCTGCCGGGGCAGAAGTGGTCAGCAGGTTCAGAGGATTGTAAAGCGATGTTGCGGAGTGGCGCAGCCGCTCACTGTAGCCGGCCAAGCGTTCTCGGGTGTATTCGTTCAGGGGGTTATCGCTTATCTGAGTGCCGCTGTTGACCTGAATCGAATGCCTCAGGCGATCCGCTGCCGGTGCGACGACAAAGCTGGGCAGGTTCGTGATCCGGTTGTTGTTCAGAAGTATCCTGCCCAACAGGGGCTGATCGAACAGTCCGGCTGGCCAGCTTCCGATGCCGGTGTTTGACATGTCGACTTCGCGGATATCAGTGATCGCGCTGAAATCCGGGCTCACGTTCAAGTGCGGGTTGTCGTGTATCCACAAGGCCCTCAAGGTCGTTCTTCCGGCCAGTATCTGCGCTGTCTCGGCGGTCAGTTCGAGTTGATTCCCCTGAAGGAACAGACGGGTCATCCCGTGCATTTCGCCGATGGCCGGCGGGAGATCCCTGAGACGATTGTTGGCCATGTTCAGCCAGCGCAGATGGCGGAAGCGGGTCAGAAAGCCTTCCGGGGATTCGGTGAGATTCATGTTGTTGAGTTTGAGCGAGCCGACATGGCTGAAATCGGTGTTCAGATCCGGCAGGGTCGGCAACGTGAGGCCGCTCAAATCCAGTTCCAGACCTATCGGCGTGCCGTCGAAGGCGTGTTTCTGCGGCGTTTCACGTCGCCAGCAACTGATGATCCGATCCCGTGCCTCGATGCGCTCATTGCGGGTTTGGGTGTTGATCTGCAACTGATTGACGCGGATATAGCGCAGAGGATTGCTGCCTCCCGAAAAAACCCAGTTATCCAGCTGGTTTTTCAACACGGCAAAATCCTGCTCGAGCTCCAACAGCCTGGTCGCGACAGTGGCCTTGTCATGGTTCCAGATAAACTCCCGGCATTCCTTGATGCTTTTGCTCGGAAACAGTTTTCGGTAGCGCTGCGCGCGCGAGTTCTCACTGTCGAATACAGCGGGGTGGGCCGGAGTCATCAACTGCGGATGCAGTTCGTTGAGTTTTCGCCAGTAGCGATCGAACTTCCTCCAGTAAGGCGAAGGGAAGTCATTGCCTTCAAGCAGCGTGTGGTTGTTGATCCGCGCGACCACAGCCAATTGATCGGCTGGCGGGTTGATGTGTGCGTCGGGGACTTCGCGCAATTTATTGTTGCTGAGATCGAGGCCGGTCAAGGTGATCTTGTCAGCCAGGCCGGTGGGCCACTCACTGATGCCGGTGTTCTTCAGGTCCAGTGTCTGCAGCCCGGACATCGCACTGAAATCGGGCAGCATCTGGAGTGGGTTGTTCGACAGGTCGATGCTGACCAACTGATGCAATGCACTCAATGCACCAGCGCTGTTCTCATCGAGTTTTATCTGGTTTGAGGTCAGATTCAGGTGGGTGAGCCGGCTCATCGCGCTGATGTCTGCGGGCAATTTTTCCAGACCGCAATGGCTGATCGTCAAATTCTCCAGATTCGGCAACCGCGACAGGAACGTGTCGGCAGTGTCGGACCAGACGACGCTATCAAGAGTGAGCAACGTCAACCGACTGAAGTCGGCAGTCAGTGGTGGTAGCGGTCCTTTCAGTGGTGGCAGCGCAAGGTACGGCGATTGCTGGAGCCAGCAGTCCTTGATGATCCGGGCAATGTGTTCTGCCCGAGCCTTTTCCCGGCCGGCCACGCTGGATGTTCCCGGCTGGCTGTCGGCGACGTAGGCCAGCAGTTGCGCATCGAGCGCCTTGAACTCTGCGAAACGCTGGCTGATCGTGGCTTCTGCACTGTCCCCCAGGCCAATCAGGTATTCCCGGGCGGTTTGTGGCGTTTTGTCCGGATACATCTGCAGCAGCATGGCGACTTCAGGGATGTCGCCATCAATCCGGAATGCACCTGTGCGGGCGCTGGTGATCAGGGCAGGATATTCGGCCGTAACCCGCTGCCAGTAGACTTCCAGCCGCCGCCAATAGCCGCTGGCAAAGGGGTTGCCTTCGATCAGGGTGATGCGGTTGATGTTGGCTATGGCGAGCAATTGATCACTCGCCGGGCTGATGACTGTCTGCGGAATTTCACGCAATCGGTTATTGCGCAGATCGAGCGACTCCATCGCCAACTGATGCTGCAATCCGGTTGGCCAGTCATCCAGTTGTGCATTGCGCAGACCCACGGACTTGAGCTCAAGCATGCCGCTGAAATCCGGGGCCTTGCCCAGCGGGTTGTCCGACAGGTCGAGTGTTTCCAGTTGGCTGAGCGAAGCCAGCTCGCTGGCGGTCTGGTCGCTCAGTTCAATGTGGTTCGCTCGCAGGTCCAACTCCTTGAGGGCTGGCATTTGCGCAAGGTTCGCCGGCGGCCTGGCGAGCGCCGAGGCGTTGATTTTCAGACGCTCCAGGGCAGTGAACCCCTTGAGGAAGTTTTCGCCCCCCTCCGACCAGGCGACCGCCTGCAGGTGCAGCGTGCGTACATGGCTGAAATCTGCGGACAGCGGAACAATGCCGGCGTCGCCAAGATCCAGTTGCAACGTTGTACCTGTCTGACGTTTCCAGCAGCGCTTGATCTCTTGCGCGGCGCGCTCCACCGAGGGATGGGTCGCCCCGCCGGCCAGCTCACTGGTTTTCAACCAGGTCGCCAGCTCCAGCTTCAGGGTCTTGTATTCATTCTCGAGGCGCGTCAAAAAGCTTGGTACATCGTCACCCTGGGTGCGCAGCAGCGTGCGGATTTGCTCGCTGTCCAGAGATGGGTAGAGTTTTCGCAGTCGCGACTGGGGCGTTCGCAGTCGGTTGACCGCAGCATTGAGCCGCTCGCGCAGCCCCGGTGAAGCAGGTTGGTCGGCACCGCCGCGCTGCATCCCGCCGGCCCCGCCGACCACAATGCCCTGCCAGCCCTGATCGGCATCGAACACGACAGGCTCTGATCTGCCCGGGCGCGTAGCGCTGTAGATGTTATCGACGTCAGCGGCGACAGGATCTTCAGGGCGGACGATGCGCATCACCTCGGCCAGAGGCGTCGAAGCATCGTGATCGTGCAGGACCTGATAGCTGTGATTGTCGATCACTGCGTAGAGTTTGCCGTCATGGCGGTACAGCCCATCGCTGTCGCGTGAGCTATGACTGAAGTCGAACGGCGTGCGAAACGCTTGCAGGCGTGTCACCGATAAAGCGAAGGTGCTCGGCGGCGAGAACTCCAGCGCATGCCACCTGCCACTCTCCGGATCGTGCAGCATCAGCGGTCCGGAGGGCTTCGATTCGCTCGCCAGCCCGGCGCGCCAGAGGCCGCTCGGCGAATCCTTGCTCACCTGCACGAAACCGCCGTCGGCCATTTCCACGTAGTGACGACCCTTGAATGTCCTCAGGCCTTCGGTGTCGGCGTCAGGCAAGCCGGTTGCGACAGCGAGGCGGTAATGCTCGACGGGGTGGCCTGTGTTGACCATGGTTTGCAGCGCTGATGCAGCCGCATGCACTGTGACATTCGGCGCCGGGATGATCGCATCAGGATCGTTGCTCTCCGTGCGCCGGCCCGCGCGGATTGGCGGGCCGCTCAACGCGGTTGGGTCAAGACTGGGGCGCGGCGTGAGGAGGGGACGCTGCGGGATGGCATCGGCGGATGTATCCGGCCGAAGATGAAAATTACCGGGGGGAGTAACTGGGTGCGGCGTTTTGCTGCGCATGTCTTACGTTCCTTGTAGTAATTGAGCGGTCGCGTCCGCAACGGACGCTGCCGGCCGGTTCGGCGTCATGCCTGATGATGTGTCTCGGGATGGAAAGAGGTGGCGGCGAGGTCGAAAATTTTCTGCGCTGCGTGGCCATCGAGGGCGGCGCGCCAGATAGGTTTGTGTGGCCGCTGCGCCAGTTCTTCCCGGCGCTGCGAACGCACGCCCATGCGGCTTTGCTCAAGGGTTTTCAGGTGCCCGCCGGAAACATTGAAGTTGAGATCGGGCGTATCCGGTTTCGCGTAATGAAAGTGCGCGTGCCAGAGGGGGTCGTAGGTGTGCGCATCCGTCAGTAGATAGACGTCGATGAAGTCTCGATTCTGCCCCTTGCCGCGTTTCAACCGGGTCTCGATTTTCTGCGCACGTACTTCGCCCTTGTCGATCAGATACAACAATCGGTCGGGGCTCAGAAAATGTTTGTCCTTGTAGATCCGGACACGAATGTTTTCGCCCTCGCTGCGCAGGCGTTCACTGGTGTCCTCCAGGCGTTGGATCAGCGCATCTGTTTCGCCATCGGTCGGCTCCTGTCGCCGAAGCTGGAGTGCGATCTCATCCATTGCCCCGGCCTTGCGCTCAAGCATCTCGACAATGTTGTCCGGATGGTTTTTGCGCGACTCTTCGCGCCGGGCTTCGCGCACATGTGCGTCGGTTTGCTCAAGGTGCTGATTGGCTCTGAGAGTCAGGTCGGGCAGGGTTGTGTCCTGCGTTGCGCGGACGGGGTGCCACTCACCAGCCCTTTGTTCATAGGTCTGCACTGGCTGTTGCGGGTCGTGCAGACTGCGTACATCGATGACTTCTTCGTTGTGCGCGGTACGTCGGGACTCGCCGACATGGATCTTGTAAATACCGTGTTTCTTTGCCTTGAAAATGCGCTTGGGTGGCGGTTGGAAGCCGGATCTGTCCTGCTCCGGAACATACTCGAAATCAATGGCCTGATCGTTGATCGGCAGCGCCGGGAGATCAGGCTGGCGTTGATATTGGAACAGGCGATGAGTCAGCGTCTCTTCGAATATTTTCAGCTCCGCGGTGATAGCCGTGCGTGACGTTGCGTGCTGCTCATCGGGTGCCAGATCAAGGCGCTCGTACCAGTAGCGAAGGGCTGTGCATTCCTGGAGCAGATCACGCAATATCGCAGGGTGCGAAGTCTCCGGAATTTTACCCAGCGCTCCATACACGAAAGTTACCTGACCAAATCTGGTCGCCAGTTCGGAGGCCTGAGGGTAGTTTCCGCCTGATTGATGGTCGTCCAGCATCAGGCTTTTGGCCAATACCCACGAAGCCACGACGTCGTGAGTGTCCATTGGTGTCAGAGCGTATGCACTGAATTCGTCCGGCGCGACCCGCCATGTGTTCACCAGATTGTCGGCAATGTGCTGGCGCTCTCGCATATGGCCGAGAATTTTCCCCAGGACGTTGACTGTTCGCGGGAGCCTGTCGATGTCGATCAGTGGCCCTCCCAGCGCATGGCGGGTCAAGCCGCATTCGACCAATTGATCGTAAAAGCTCATTTGAATCTTGTGCATCGCAATCATTTTTTTGTCGTAGTCTTCCTTCTTTATGAAGTGCCGTACCGCGGGTTTTTGCTGCTTATGGAATTTTATTGCTTTTGCAAGGGACCTCAGCGCCTGGTGGCTGTGTAATTCACGATCAAGCAGCGCAATCGTTTCGCGCTTGACCGCTTCCGGGCGCTCGCCCCCCGCTTCCCTGATGCTGCGCCACACCTCCTTCAGGTGTTCACTTTTAGCGGTGTCCTGCTCGATTCGCTTGTTGAAGTGGTCAAGTCTGATTCCGACTTCCACCCGCTGCCATAGCTCTGAGGGCGCCACTCCTGTCCCTCTCTGCATCCCGGCTGCCCCCGTTACACTGGTCCCTCGCCAGCCGTAGCGAGCGTCGAAAATGATCGGTTCCGACCTGCCTGGACGGGATGCGACGTAGACATTCGTGGCATCGCTGGCGATGGGATCGTCGGGGCGAACGATGCGCATGACCGCCCTCTGCGGCGCTGATGCATCAAGATCATGCAGGACCTGATAGGCCTGATTCTCGATCTGCACATAGAGTTTGCCGTTGAAGCGCAACAGGCCATCGCCGCCCGGCTCGGTCGTGCTGAAATCCAGATCGGTGCGAAACGCTTCCAGCCGGCTCGGGGATAGCGGGTAGGTCGATGGCGCCCAGGTATCGACGGGTTGCCAGAGACGGCTCTCGACATCGAACTGCAACAGCGGACCAGACGGGTGTAATTCGCTGGGCAATTTCGCCCGGTAAAGACCGCTGGCGGGGTCCAGACCGACCTGCACGGTGCCACCCTCAGGCACTTGGACATACTGACGTCCCTTAAGCGTCGAAATGCCTTCGGCATTGGCTGATGGCAACACGACCAGCGAAGTGATCCAGTAATCTCCCAAGGGCCGCTCATGCACAACTGCAGCCGATTCGGCGGCCGCTGTCGTGCTGACCGTTGCCCGCGCAGGCACGGAGGTAATGCGGTTGAGTCCGTGATCGATCGATGTCGATACCGTTGTGGGAGTCGGGCGTGTAGGAATTCTGTGCCCCGGTCCGCCATCGAAAAGCGCCGTGAAACCAGGCCGGGTGATCGAATAATCGGGTCGCGGATGATGAACCGAGACGGTCGTGATGCCTCTGGTTGGCGGTTTGGGTGCCATTGCCTGTCTTCCTTTACGTTAATGCCCCGCTGCTCTTGGGAGTGCGACGGGCGGGCGGCTTCCTTGCCGTTTCGTGCGTCGTGCGTTCAACAAAAACGCGTAATGTGTGGCGGGTTGGCGGCGCGAGAGCAGCGCACAGAGAAACCGACCACCGTCGTCGGAATTGGTCAAAATTTGTGCTATATTCCGCGCCCGCGATTTTTCACTTCAACACCGGTCGTCGACATGCAAGCAGCCAAGCCGTTATTTGACTATCCAAAATATTGGGCCGAATGTTTCGGGCCAGCGCCATTCCTGCCGATGAGCAGGGAGGAGATGGATCAGCTCGGCTGGGATTCGTGCGACATCATCATTGTTACCGGTGATGCCTACGTCGATCATCCGTCGTTCGGCATGGCGATCATCGGCCGGCTGTTGGAGTCGCAAGGCTTCCGCGTCGGGATCATCGCGCAGCCGAACTGGCAGTCCAAAGACGACTTCATGAAGCTCGGCGAGCCGAACCTGTTCTTCGGCGTCGCGGCGGGCAACATGGACTCGATGATCAACCGCTACACCGCGGACAAGAAAATCCGTTCCGATGACGCGTATACCCCCGGCGGCATGGCCGGCAAGCGTCCGGATCGCGCCAGCCTGGTTTACAGCCAGCGCTGCAAGGAAGCCTACAAGCACGTGCCGATCGTGCTCGGCGGCATCGAAGCCTCGCTGCGCCGCATCGCCCACTACGACTATTGGCAGGATCGCGTGCGCAACTCGATCCTGATCGACGCCAGCGCCGACATTCTGCTGTACGGCAACGCCGAGCGCGCGATTGTCGAAGTTGCCCAGCGCCTGTCGTGGGGCCACAAGATCGAAGACATCACCGATGTGCGCGGCACCGCGTTCATCCGTCGCGACACGCCGCAGGGCTGGTACGAAGTCGACTCCACGCGCATCGACCGTCCGGGCAAGGTCGACAAGATCATCAACCCGTACGTGAATACCCAGGACACCCAGGCCTGCGCCATCGAGCAGGAAAAAGGCCCGGTGGAAGATCCGCAGGAAGCCAAGGTTGTGCAGATCCTCGCCAGCCCGCGCATGACCCGTGACAAGACCGTGATCCGCCTGCCGTCGATGGAAAAGGTGCGTAACGACCCGGTGCTGTACGCCCACGCCAACCGCGTGTTGCACCTGGAAACCAACCCGGGCAACGCCCGTGCGCTGGTGCAGAAGCATGGCGAGCTCGATGTCTGGTTCAACCCGCCGCCGATTCCGATGACCACTGAAGAAATGGACTACGTGTTCGGCATGCCTTACGCCCGTGTGCCGCACCCGGCGTACGGCAAGGAGAAGATCCCGGCCTACGACATGATCCGTTTCTCGGTGAACATCATGCGTGGCTGCTTTGGTGGCTGCACCTTCTGCTCGATCACCGAGCACGAAGGCCGCATCATCCAGAACCGTTCCGAAGAGTCGATCATTCGCGAAATCGAAGAGATCCGCGACAAGGTGCCGGGCTTCACCGGTGTCATTTCCGACCTCGGCGGTCCGACTGCGAACATGTACCGCATCGCCTGCAAGAGCCCGGAAATCGAATCCGCCTGCCGCAAGCCGTCGTGCGTGTTCCCCGGTATCTGCCCGAACCTGAACACCGACCATTCGTCGCTGATTCAGCTGTATCGCAGCGCCCGTGCCCTGCCGGGTGTGAAGAAGATCCTGATCGCCTCCGGTTTGCGTTACGACCTCGCCGTCGAGTCGCCGGAATACGTCAAGGAGCTGGTGACTCACCACGTCGGCGGTTATCTGAAGATCGCCCCGGAGCACACCGAGGAAGGTCCGCTCAACCAGATGATGAAACCGGGCATCGGCAGCTATGACAAGTTCAAGCGCATGTTCGAGAAGTACACCAAGGAAGCCGGCAAGGAGCAGTACCTGATTCCGTACTTCATCGCCGCCCACCCGGGCACCACCGACGAAGACATGATGAACCTCGCTCTGTGGCTCAAGGGCAATGGCTTCCGCGCCGACCAGGTGCAGGCGTTTTACCCGTCGCCGATGGCCACCGCCACCGCGATGTACCACTCGGGCAAGAACCCGCTGCGCAAGGTGACGTACAAGAGCGACGGCGTGACCATCGTCAAGAGCGAAGATCAGCGTCGTCTGCACAAGGCATTCTTGCGTTATCACGACCCGAAAGGCTGGCCGATGCTGCGTGAAGCGCTGATCCGCATGGGCCGCGCCGATCTGATCGGCCCGGGCAAGGATCAGTTGATCCCGGCGCATCAGCCGGCCACCGACAGCTACCAGAGCGCCCGCCGCAAGAACTCGACGCCGGCCGGCAGCCACAAGGTCGCCAAAGAGAAGACCACCAAAATTCTCACCCAGCACACCGGTCTGCCGCCGCGTGCCAGTGATGGCGGTAATCCGTGGGACAAGCGTGAACAGGCCAAGGCTGCTGCGTTCGCCCGCAACCAGCAGGCGGCCAAGGAGCGCAAGGATGCGGCCAAAGGCAAAGGGCCGAAGCCGACACGCAAGCCGGTCGTGCCGCGCTAAACACTGCTTGAGCTGAACAGAACGCCAACCTTCGGGTTGGCGTTTTGCTGATCGTTCCCACGCTCCGCGTGGGAATGCCTCTCGGGACGCTCCGCGTTCCAGCCGTTACTCGCAGTGTTGTCGAACATGGTTGTGACGCGGAGCGTCACGGGCTGCATTCCCACGCAGAACGTGGGAACGATCAAGTTGTTGCCGCTGGCCTGCTCGCGAAAGCGTCCGATCAAACACCGCAAGAATCAGCGTCCGCAACATTTGCGTGCAACTGAGCCAAAGCATTTCCTCGCATCGCCCGGTTTTGGTGCTGTACTGCCTTGAGCATTTCGCGAAAGCGCGCAAGCCTGTGCATGGCATAAGTCTTGCGCGCTTTCCCATACGCCCAAGGCTCGCAGGAGGCACGCCGTGTCGATTCATGTCGCATTGCATCACGTCACGCATTATCGCTACGACCGCGCTGTCGAACTCGGCCCGCAGATCGTCCGCCTGCGCCCGGCGCCCCACAGCCGCACGCGAATTCTTTCTTATGCGCTGAAAGTCTCGCCCGAGCAGCATTTCATCAACTGGCAGCAGGACCCCCAGGGCAATTACCTGGCACGTCTGGTGTTCCCGGAAAAAACCGCAGAGCTGCGCATCGAAGTCGATCTGGTAGCGGAAATGGCGGTGTTCAATCCGTTCGATTTCTTCCTCGAACCGTACGCCGAGCGAATTCCGTTCAGCTACGCCGCCGACGAGCGCAAGGAGTTGGCGCCGTACCTCGAAACCCTGCCGCTGACGCCAACGTTCAAGGCTTACCTGGACAGCATCGACCGCACGCCGCTGCCGGCGGTGGATTTTCTGGTGGCGCTCAATCAGCGCCTCAGCGAAGACATCGGCTACCTGATCCGCATGGAGCCCGGCGTGCAGACTCCGGAGCACACACTTCAACACGCCTCCGGTTCCTGCCGAGATTCGGCATGGTTGCTGGTGCAGCTGTTGCGCAATCTCGGTCTGGCGGCGCGGTTTGTTTCCGGCTACCTGATTCAACTGACCGCCGATTTGAAAAGCCTCGACGGCCCGTCAGGCACCGAAGTTGACTTCACCGACCTGCACGCCTGGTGCGAGGTGTATTTGCCGGGTGCCGGCTGGATTGGCCTTGATGCGACGTCCGGGTTGTTCGCCGGGGAAGGGCATATTCCGTTGGCGTGCAGTCCCGATCCGTCCTCGGCGGCGCCGATCAGTGGTCTGGTCGAACCTTGCGAGACACAGTTCAGCCACGAAATGTCGGTCGAGCGAATCTGGGAAGCGCCACGTGTCACCAAGCCCTACACCGATGAACAGTGGCGGGCGATCCAGGCGCTGGGGCGGCAAATCGATGCCGACCTGCTTGAAGGCGATGTGCGCCTGACCATGGGCGGCGAGCCGACCTTCGTTTCCATCGACGACCCGGACGGCGCCGAATGGAACACTGCCGCGCTGGGGCCGGACAAGCGTCGGCTGTCCGCCGAACTGTTTCAACGCATGCGCAAGCAATATGCACCGCAGGGGCTGGTGCATTTCGGTCAGGGCAAGTGGTATCCCGGCGAGCAATTGCCGCGCTGGTCGCTCAATTGTTACTGGCGCCGCGACGGTCAGCCGATCTGGCACAACGACGCATTGATCGCCGACGAACAGCAGGACTATGGCGCCGACGGCGAACTGGCCGGACGCTTTCTCGCCAGCGTCGCCGAGCGTCTGAAGTTGCCTGCACGCTTCGTCTTCCCGGCTTACGAGGATCACCTCTATTACCTCTGGCGCGAGGGTGCGTTGCCCGGCAACGTCAGCGCCGAAGATTCGCGTCTGGAAGAGCCATTGGAGCGCGCGCGATTGCGCAAGGTCTTCACTCAGGGCCTGAACAAGGTGATCGGCCAGGTGCTGCCGCTGGCGCGCACGGCCAAGGGCGATCAATGGCAGAGCGGCCGTTGGTATCTGCGCGATGAGCACTGTCGCTTGGTGCCCGGGGATTCGCCGCTGGGTTATCGCTTGCCGCTGGCGTCGCAGCCGTGGGTGAAAGCGGCGGAATATCCGTTCATCCATCCCAACGATCCGAATCAGGACTTCGCTGAACTGCCGGATCCTGCGCAGCTTGGTGTTCACGGCGAACCTGCTGCGCTGGATGAGCGGGTGCCGAAAATCGATGAGTCCGCCGACTGGCTGACCCGCACCGCATTCTGCGCCGAAGCCCGCGAAGGGCGGCTGTATCTGTTCATGCCGCCGCTGGAGCGGGTCGAGGATTATCTGGAACTGGTCTCGGCCATTGAGGCCACCGCCGAAGAACTGCATTGCCCGGTACTGCTGGAAGGCTATGAGCCACCGAGTGATCCGCGCCTGAGCAACTTCCGTGTCACTCCGGACCCGGGCGTGATCGAGGTCAACGTGCAGCCATCGGCAAGCTGGGACGAGTTGGTCGAGCGCACCGAGTTTCTCTATGAACAGGCGCGGCAAACCCGCCTGACCACCGAAAAGTTCATGATCGACGGGCGCCACACCGGCACCGGCGGCGGTAATCATTTCGTACTCGGCGGCGCGACACCGGCGGACTCACCGTTTCTGCGGCGGCCGGATCTGCTGCGCAGTCTGATCAGCTACTGGCACAACCATCCTTCGCTGTCGTACCTGTTTTCCGGCCTCTTCATCGGCCCGACGTCCCAGGCGCCACGGGTCGACGAGGCGCGTAACGACGCCTTGTACGAGCTGGAAATCGCCTTTGCGCAGATGCCGGAACCGGGCGAGGAATGTGCGCCGTGGCTGGTCGATCGACTGTTGCGCAATCTGCTGATCGATGTCACCGGCAATACCCATCGCGCCGAATTCTGCATCGACAAACTGTACTCACCGGACGGCGCCACCGGGCGTCTTGGCTTGCTGGAACTGCGCGCTTTTGAAATGCCGCCCCATGCGCGCATGAGTCTGGCTCAGCAGTTGCTGCTGCGGGCGCTGGTCGCGCGCTTTTGGCGCGAGCCTTACGCGCCGGCGAAACTGGCACGCTGGGGCACCGAGCTGCACGATCGCTTCCTGCTGCCGCACTTTATCGAAGAGGATTTCGCCGACGTCATCGTCGAGCTCAACAACGCCGGCTATCCGTTGCGTGCGGAGTGGTTCGCGGCGCATCTGGAGTTTCGTTTTCCCAAGGTCGGTGACTACGCCGTCAATGGCATCGAGCTGGAGCTGCGTCAGGCGCTCGAACCCTGGCACGTGCTGGGCGAGGAGGGCTCGGCGGGCGGCACGGTGCGCTACGTCGATTCATCGCTGGAGCGCTTGCAGGTCAAACTCAACGGCTTGCCGCCACAGCGCTATCTGCTGACTTGCAATGGCGTCGCGGTGCCGTTGCACCCGACCGGGCGGGTGGGTGAGTTTGTCGCCGGGGTGCGCTTTCGGGCGTGGCAACCAGCCAACTGTCTGCATCCGACCATACCGGTGCACGCGCCGCTGGTGTTCGACCTGCTCGATACCTGGATGGGGCGTTCGCTGGGTGGTTGCCAGTACCACGTCGCCCATCCCGGTGGGCGCAATTACGAGACCTTGCCGGTCAATGCCAATGAAGCGGAGAGCCGGCGCATGGCGCGGTTTTTCCGCCTCGGACACACGCCGGGGAAACTTCCCGTACCCAAGGTACAAATCAATGACGAGCTACCGATGACCATCGACCTGCGCCGTTACTAGAGCCTACGCAACACGCGGATTTTTCGTATATCCGCGTGTCATGTGCCTGCGTTAGTCTGACCGTTCCCTGCTGTCTGCCGAGCTTTCCATGCCTGACCTGTTAGACCGCTACCCGCTGACTGCGGGCACCTATCACGAACTGCTCGACGGCAGCGGCGCGGTGCGCTCGCATTGGCAGCGCCTGTTCGATCAGTTGCAGCGCAGCAGTCCAGCGCAACTGGTGCAGCGCCAAGCCTTGCTGGCGCGGCAGATTCAGGAAAACGGCGTCACCTATAACGTCTATGCCGATCCCAAGGGCGCTGACCGGCCGTGGGAGCTGGATCTGCTGCCCCATGTGATCGCGGCTGATGAATGGCAGCAATTGTCCGCTGGCATCGCTCAGCGTGCGCGCTTGCTCAATGCAGTGCTGGCGGATCTGTACGGCCCGCAGCGGTTGATCAGCGAAGGCCTGCTGCCCGCCGAGCTGGTATTCGGGCACAACAATTTTCTCTGGCCCTGTCAGGGCATTGCCCCGCCCGAGTCAGCCTTTCTGCATTTGTATGCCGTGGATCTGGCGCGCACGCCGGATGGTCGCTGGTGGGTCACTGCCGATCGCACCCAGGCGCCGTCCGGGGCCGGCTATGCGCTGGAAAACCGCACCATCGTCTCCCGCGCCTTTCCCGATTTGTACCGCGATCTGAAGGTTCAGCATCTGGCCGGTTTCTTCCGCACATTGCAGGAAACCCTGGCCCGTCAGGCACCGCAGGGCGATGACGCACCGCTGGTGGTGCTGCTGACACCGGGGCGGTTCAATGAAAGTTATTTCGAGCACCTGTATCTGGCGCGCCAGCTCGGTTATCCGCTGGTCGAGGGCGGCGATCTGACGGTGCGCAATGCCACGGTGTACCTGAAAACCCTCAGCGGCCTGCGCCGGGTGCACGCGATCATGCGCCGCCTCGACGATGATTTCTGCGACCCGCTGGAACTGCGTACCGACTCGGCGCTCGGCGTCCCCGGTCTGCTTGAGGCGGTGCGTCAGGGGCGGGTGCTGGTCGCCAATGCGCTAGGCAGCGGGGTGCTGGAATCGCCGGGCCTGCTGGGTTTTTTGCCGAAGATCAATCAATACCTGTTCGGCGAAGAACTGATCCTGCCGTCGATCGCCACCTGGTGGTGCGGTGAAGCGCCAGTGCTGGCGCAGGCGCTGGAAAAACTCCCGGAGTTGTTGATCAAACCGGCGTTCCCGTCGCAGAGTTTCGCGCCTGTTTTCGGCCGTGACTTGAATGAAAGTCAGCGCCTCGAGCTGGCGCAGCGTATGCAGGCACGGCCTTATGCCTACGTCGCGCAAGAGCTTGCGCAACTGTCGCAGGCGCCGGTCTGGCAAGCCGAAGACGGTCATCTGCAACCCCGCGCGATCGGCATGCGCATGTATGCGGTGGCCAGCCACGATGGCTACCGCGTATTGCCGGGTGGTCTGACTCGAGTGGCGGCCGACGCCGATGCCGAGGTGGTGTCGATGCAGCGCGGCGGGGCGAGCAAGGACACCTGGGTGCTCAGCGACCGTGCGCCGAGTGGCGAGCAGTGGAAGGCGCAGCGCAATGTCGGCGTGCACGATCTGGTGCGGCGCGATCCGTACCTGCCGTCGCGGGTGGTGGAAAATCTGTTCTGGTTCGGTCGCTACTGCGAACGCTGCGACGACAGCGCGCGGCTGCTGCGCATCATGCTCACGCGTTACGTCGATGGCGATGATCCGCAGGCGCTGCAAGCAGCGGTCGATCTCGGCGAGCGGCTGGCACTGTTGCCGGATGAGGGCGAACTGCCGCAGCGCCTGCTCGCTGCGTTGCTGGGAGAGGATTGGTCGTTCAGCCTGCGCTCCAACTTGCAACGCCTGCAATGGGCCGCCTCGCAAGTGCGCGGCAAGCTGTCCCGGGAAAACTGGCAGGCGCTGGTCGAATTGCAGCGCGAGGCGCTGGAGCTGGAAGTCGATGAACCGGACTTCGGCGAACTGCTGGATTTCCTCAACCGTCTGGTGATGTCGCTGGCAGCGCTGTCGGGGTTTGCGCTGGATGACATGACCCGCGACGAAGGCTGGCGTTTTCTGATGATTGGCCGGCGCATCGAACGCCTGCAATTTCTCAGCAGCAGCCTCGCCGCATTTCTGCGCGGTGCGGGTGCTTTCGATCAGGCCGGGCTTGAGTGGTTGCTGGAGTTGGGTAACAGCAGCATCACCTATCGCTCGCGCTATCTGGCGGTGGCGCAATTGATTCCGGTGCTGGATTTGCTGCTGCTGGATGAGCAGAACCCCCACGCAGTGTTGTTTCAGCTGAAACTGGTCACCCGCACGCTGAAACGCCTGAACGACGATTTCGCCGCGCCTCGGGAAACCGCGCTGCCGCAACTGGTCGAGCGCCTGTCGCGGTTTGATCTCGGTTGTCTGGAAAATCCTTTGTTCGGCAAATCCAGCGTACGTGCCGCGCTGGATGGTCTGGCCGATCTGTTGCAGGAAATCGCCGAAGCCAGCGGCCAGGTATCGGATCGTCTGGCCCTGCGCCATTTCGCCCATGTCGATGATGTTAGTCAGCGTACGGTGTCCGTGTGATGAGCGCTCAATATCAGATATTTCACGACACCTGTTATCACTACGACAGCCCGGTCTCCCTCGCGCAGCAACTGGCGCACCTGTGGCCGCGCGAATGCAGCTGGCAGCGCTGCACCGAGCAGCAGTTGCTGATCAGCCCCGAGCCGACCATGCGCCGTGACGAACTGGACGTGTTTGGCAATCCGTTGACGCGTCTGGCATTTGAACGGCCCCATGACCAATTGCAGGTCAACGCCCGGCTGACGGTCGAGGTGCTGGCGCGGCCGGCGCTGGAATTCAACCAGTCGCCAGCGTGGGAGCAGACCCGCGATGCGCTGACTTACAGCAGTCAACCGTTGTCCGCCGACTTGCTCGAAGCCTGTCGCTACCGGTTCCAGTCGCCTTATGTGCATTTGAAGCGCAGCTTCGTCGAGTTCTCGCAAAGCTGTTTTCCGCCAGGGCGACCGTTGTTGCTCGGGGTGCAGGCGCTGATGCAGAAGATCTTCAGCGAATTCACCTTCGATGCCGAAGCCACCCAGGTGGCGACGCCGCTGGTGGAAGTGCTGGAGCGTCGACGCGGCGTCTGTCAGGACTTCGCTCATCTGATGCTGGCCTGTGTGCGCTCGCGCGGTCTGGCGGCGCGTTATGTCAGCGGCTACCTGCTCACCCAGCCGCCGCCGGGGCAGCCACGCCTGATCGGCGCCGACGCCTCGCATGCGTGGGTATCGGTGTTCTGTCCGGTATCGGGCTGGGTGGATTTCGATCCGACCAACAATGTGCAGCCGGCGCTGGAACACATCACGTTGGCGTGGGGAAGGGATTTCTCCGATGTGTCGCCGTTGCGGGGGGTGATTCTCGGTGGCGGTAATCACGACCCGGAAGTGCGGGTTACGGTGATGCCTCAGAATTGATGAGTTTTCAGATGTGGGAGCGAGCCTGCTCGCGATAGCGTCAGGTCAGCCAATGGATTTGTAACTGATACACCGCTTTCGCGAGCAGGCTCGCTCCCACAGGGATTTTGGTGTGTCAGGGAAATCAGGGCTGTGAGGGCCGGCAGCAGAACTGCCAGCCCCGTCACAAATCCGCAGGGTCTGATTCGATCATCAAACCCGGTGGGGCTCAGGCGTCGGGCGTCTGATCTTTCGGTGCATCGGATGCATCAACATCATCATCGGTCGCCACTTCACCGTCAGGGTTCAGTGCCGCTTCTTCAGCGGTTTGCTTCTTGCGCTGAAGCTTTTCCTCTTTCTTCTGTTCCTTTGCCAGGTCTCGTTGACGTTTGGCGAAGGAGTAATTGGGTTTGGCCATGGGCGATCCTCTGGGGTCGAAGGTGAGGTTGAGCGGCGCGTATTCTGCCCTGTATCGGTGTCCGGGGGTTAACCGGGTTTTTGGTCGACCCACTTGGGCGTGACGGTCGGCTGCCACTGATCGAGGGCGTCGAGCAGGGAATCTGGCGATTCGCTCACTTGCAGCATGTCACGGTGTGGCGCGCGAACGAAGCCTTCGCCGACGATATGATCGAGAAAAGCCGTGAGTTTGCTGTAGAAACCGTTCACTTCCAGCAGCCCCAAAGGCTTGCCGTGGTAGCCGAGCTGGCCCCAGGTCCAGACTTCGAACAGCTCTTCCAGCGTGCCGAGGCCGCCGGGCAGGGCGATGAATGCATCGCTGAGTTCGGCCATCCGCGCCTTGCGCGCATGCATGCCGTCGACCACTTCCAGGCGCGTCAGGCTCTTGTGGCCGATCTCCTTGTCCATCAGGCTTTGCGGAATGATGCCGATCACTTCGCCGCCAGCCGCCAGCGCGGCATCAGCGACAATGCCCATCAAACCGACGGCACCACCGCCGTAGACCAGCGTCAGATTACGCTCGGCCAATGCCCGGCCGAGGGCCACGGCAGCTTCGGTGTAGGCCGACACGGTACCGGCGTTGGCACCGCAAAACACACAAACGGATTTCAGCGACATGCGTTACTCCTGAGTCGATCAGTCGCACAGGGTAACGGCTGGCACGCTGCGCTCCAAGGACTAGACTTCGCGTTCGGGTGATTCAAAAGTGCCGCTGGCGCCACAAGCGTAGGCGGCGAGCAAGCTGCACAACAGGCCGTTAAAGAACATGACTGGCACTCCGTTTCAGTAGGTGGACCGATCATAGGCCTGGCCCAACGAAATGGCCGTTAGATTGTGTCGATGAGTGTCATAGCCTGAAAGTTGTATACAATTTTTGACTCAAGTCATATGAACTTGCGATGATTTCAGGCAGTCTTTCCACCACTAGTGTTTTTGTTAACCATGCCTTGGAGATTCACCATGTTTTCCAAAGTTGTTGCGGTATCCCTGCTGGCGCTGGCCAGCAGCCAATTGATGGCTGCCGAGTGCAAAACCACCGTTGATTCCACCGATCAGATGTCCTTCAACACCAAGGAAATCGTGATCGACAAGAGCTGCAAGACCTTCACCGTCGAACTGACCCACTCCGGCAACCTGCCGAAGAACGTCATGGGTCATAACCTGGTGATCAGCAAAGAAGCTGACATGCAGCCGATCGCTACCGACGGCCTGGCAGCCGGTATCGACAAGAACTACCTGAAGGACGACGACGCCCGCATCATCGCCCACACCAAGATCATCGGCGCCAAGGAAACCGACTCGGTGACCTTCGATGTGGCCAAGGTAGCTGACGGTGGCTACGGCTTCTTCTGCTCGTTCCCTGGGCACATCTCGATGATGAAAGGCACCATCGTCGTCAAGTAATCAGGGCCAATGTGGGAGCGAGCCTGCTCGCGAAGAGGCCATCCGCTTCACCGAAAGACTGATGGCCAAAGAAAAAGCCCGCTGAGGATCAGTCCTCCGCGGGCTTTTTCATGCCTTTGAAAAATCAAGGCGCAAACGGCATGACCCGCTTGTGATGAGTCTTGTTGTACGTATCGACGATGATCTTCGCCGCCTCGTCCCGCACCGTTTCCCCGTGCAGAAACGCATCGATCTCGGCATAGGTCACGCCGTGCGCCGCTTCGTCCGGCTTGCCCGGTGACAAGTCTTCGAGGTCAGCCGTCGGCACTTTCTCGACCAATGACTCCGGCGCGCCAAAACTGCGGGCAATGGCGCGCACCTGATTTTTCACCAGGCCGCTGAGCGGGGCGAGGTCGCAGGCGCCATCGCCGAATTTGGTAAAGAAACCCATCACTGCTTCCGCCGCGTGGTCGGTGCCAATCACCAGGCCGCCCGCCACCCCGGCAATCGTGTACTGCGCCACCATGCGCATACGCGCCTTGGTATTGCCCAGCACGAAGTCGACCGACGCCGCCGGTTTGCCTTCGAACGCCGACACCTGAGCTGCCAGCGCCTTGACCGCCGGGCCGATGTTCACGGTGTGGATTTCGTCAGGGGCGATGCAGTCGAGCGAGGCCTTGGCGTCGTGCTCGTCGAACTGGGTTTCGTAGGGCAGGCGCACGGCGATGAATTTGTAGCGGTCGTCGCCGGTTTTTTCGCGCAGTTCACGTACCGCGCGCTGGGCCAGCAGGCCGGCGGTCAGTGAGTCGACGCCGCCGCTGATGCCCAGCACCAGGGTCTTGAGCCCGGAATTGACCAGACAATCCTGAATGAACGTCAGGCGCCGGGCGATTTCGGCCTGCAGGGCCTGGTCGTCGGCGAACGGTGGTTGCACCTTGAGCTGCTCAGCAATCTCACGCTGTACGGCTTGCATGAATTCACTCCTTGCTAGATAGACTGGATTCGGCAGGAACCTGAAACACATGTCGCAAATAGGCGACGAAATTCGGATCTTTGCAGTGGGTCTTGCCAGGCTCGTCGGAGATCTTCGCCACCGGCTGGCCGTTGCAGGCGGTCATTTTAAGCACGATGCTCATCGGTTCGACACCCGGGATATCGCAGGTGAGGTTGGTACCGATGCCGAAGCTCACATTGATGCGACCGTGCAGCGCGCGGAAAATCTCCAACGATTTCGGCAGGGTCAGACTGTCGGAGAACACCAGGGTCTTGCTCATCGGGTCGATGCCCAGCTTGTGGTAGTGCGCGATGCACTTTTCGCCCCACGCCACCGGGTCCCCGGAATCGTGGCGCAGACCGTCGAAGAGCTTGGCGAAGAACAGATCGAAATCGCCAAGAAACGCATCGGTAGTGATGCAGTCGGTGAGGGCGATGCCGAGCAGACCGCGATACTCGCGCACCCAGCAATCGAGCGCGGCGATCTGGCTGTCGATCAGGCGCGGGCCAAGTTGCTGATGGGCCATGATCCACTCGTGAGCCATGGTGCCCAGCGGTTTCATGTCCAGCTCGCGGGACAGATGCACGTTGCTGGTACCGACGAAACGACCCGGGAAGTCGTGCTTGAGTACGTTGACCACTTCGGCCTGCACGCCAAAGGAAAAGCGCCGGCGCGTGCCGAAATCGGCAACCTGCAGTTGCGACAGCTCATCGGCCGAAGCATTGGCGGTCAGCCAGTCGAACTTGCGATACAGCTGTTCGCGTGCCTGCTCCAGCGAGGTCTCCCGGTAGCGATAGCGATTGCGCACTTCGCTGACGATCGCCAGCAGCGGCACCTCGTAGAGGATTACGTGCAGCCAGGGTCCGCGCAGGCGGATAAACAACTCGCCATTCTCGATGCCGGTGTGCAGGTAGCGCAGGTTGAAGCGAAACAGGCCAAGGAAGCGCAGAAAATCCGGTTTCAGGAAGCTGATGCGCTCAAGGAAGCTCAACTGATCGGCACTCAGGCTCAGCTCGGCCAGACGCTCGATCTGATGACGGATCTCGGCCAGATACGGACGCAGATCCTCGGCATTGCGGCAACGGAACTCCCATTCGACTTCGACGTTGGGGTAGTTGTGCAGCACCGCCTGCATCATCGTCAGCTTGTAGAAGTCGGTGTCGAGCAGGTTCTGCACGATGCGATCGGCAAACACACTCTCGCTCATAAACGGGTCTCCAGTTGCGCCGCGCCTGGCGCGGTCTATATCGATGGCGCTAGTGGCGCATATCGGCGGTGGGGATTGCCAGCATTTTTTCAGAGCGCCGCAGATCCACTGTGGGAGCGAGCTTGCTCGCGAAAGCGGTGTGTCAGATAAAGATGATGTGGCTGACCTAACGCTTTCGCGAGCAAGCGCGCTCCC